>NZ_JASCOO010000035.1:0-38225 GCF_029959485.1 Stenotrophomonas sp. PS02301 | reverse complement strand
GGCATTGCGTGGAGCCGGCCAGCGGCCGGCACTACCTGGGTCGCGTCTCGCGCAGCGTCCACATCACCGGCAGCACCAGTACTGCCACCACGGCGATCATCGCCCCGGGGGCCGACGACCAGCCGGTATGCCGCACCAGCAGTTCGGCCAGCAACGGCGTCGCGCCACCGAAGAACGCCGTGGCCATGGTGACGCCCAGTGCCAGCCCGCTGAGGCGCCCTTCGCCGGGGAACTGCTCGGCCGTGGCAGGGGCCGCCACCGCACTCACCCCACCGGCCAGACACGCCAGCACCACCGCCGCCAGCCCGATCGCCACGGTGCTGCCCCCGGCCATCACCGAGAACATGGTCAACGGCAGCAGCGCCGACAGCCCGGCCAACGCGATCAACACCGGGCGACGCCCGATCCGGTCGGACAGCGCACCGGCCAGTGGTGTCACCACGATCACTGCCACCGCCGCGACCGTGGACAGCCACAACGCCTCCGACTCACTCACCTGCCCCACCGAACCGAGGAACGCGGGCACATAGGTAATGCCGACGTAATAAGTGATCGAGCCCAGTGCGGAGATGGCAAAGGTTCGCGCAATCGCGGGCTTGTGATGCCGCCAGGTATCGCGGATCGGCGACGCCGGCACGGTACCCTCGGCTTGCTGCCGCTCGAACTCGGGCGACTCGTGCATGGTCGAGCGCGCCAGCAGGATCGCACCGGCCAGCGCCGCACCGACGAAAAACGGAATCCGCCAGCCCCAGCCATCCAGCTGCGCCGTGCTCAGCAGCGCGACGGTCAGCGCTGACAACGCCACCGCCAGCAGGGCCCCCACTTCGCTCGCGGCCGACGCCAATGAGGTCACCAGCCCGCGCCTTCGCACGGGTGCGGTTTCCAGCAGATAGGCGACCACGCCCGTGTACTCGCCGCCCACCGAGAACGCCATCAGGCAGCGCAGCAGCAACAGCAGCACACCGGCAGCGGCGCCGATGCTCTCGAAGGTGGGCAGCAGCGCGGTGGCGAGCATCGCCACGGTCATCAGCAACATCGAGGCCAGCAGCATGTAGCGCCGCCCGAAACGGTCGCCGAGATGGCCGAAGACCAGTGCACCCAGGGGCCGCATCAGATACGACACCGCAAACCCGGCCAGGGTAGCCAGCAGCGCGTTCTCGCCGCCGCCGAAGAACACGCGCGACAGCACCGTGGCCAGATACAGGTAAAGGGTGAAGTCGTACCACTCCACCACCGTGGAGAGACCGGCGATGATCATCGAGCGCGTCTGCGGGCGCGCAGTGGGCGCGGTGGCGGCCGTGCTCAAGCCTGCATCCTGAAAACACGCAGGCCTTCGCGGCGCGGCAGTGGACGAGATCGCATCGAGGGACTCCCGGCCGCCTGGGCCGCATCTGGACGGCGACAGCCTACGCCAGTCGATCTGCACGCCGCGTCACAGCAGAGCCATCGTGTCGCAACACGCCCTGCCTGCGCTCAGGCCACGGCCGCCGGCCGCACCGCACCCCGCCGATAGCTCAGCAGGCGGCCGTTGCCCGGCGCATTGCCTTCATCCTCGAACAGCCCCAGTTCCTCGGTCACATCGAAGCCCTGCAGGGCCATGCCACGCGAGAACGACCCCACGTTGCCGCGGCCGGGATCGGTGATCAGCAGCTCGGCATCGGGCTTGGCGTGCCGCAGCATCATCGCCGCGATCTGATGGGCATGCCCCCGTTCGTAGAGGATGTCGCTGCCGATGATCAGGTCGAAGCGCCCCAGCGAACCGTCAGGGACCTCCCAGGGCAGGTCACGGTAGGTCACCGCGGGCAGGTCGTTGAGGCCGGCGTTGTAGGCCAGGAAGGATTCGGCCAGTGGATGGTGGTCGGTCGCCACGACATCCGCGCCGCGATGGGCCAGCACCAGGCTGGACAGGCCCAGCCCGCAGCCCAGCTCCAGGATCCGCTTACCGGTCACATCGAAGTGGCTCATGGTATCGGCCAGCGCGCGGCCGGCCGGCCAGATCTGACCGAACAGGCTCCACAGCGAGGAGTGGATGCCGGCCCGCTGGGCGCGTCCGGTGGGATCGGAAAACTGCTGCAGATCGCTGAGCGCGCGAATACGGAAGTCGTGACCGCCGACCGGGATGGTGAGAATGCGGGTGGTATAGCCCGGCATGAGCGCTCCGTGGGACACGGGAGCCTTCATTCCGCTGGCGGCATGAAGGACTCTGAGAAAGGAGCGAAGGCGATCAGGTATCGATCGCGCAGGACGCGCGTACGTGCGTGTGGACCCATCCTACGCCATGGGCGAGGACCTGGCTGAACGCCTCGGGGCGGCCTTGCGTGCGTTCGGCGCGGCCTTGCACCCGGCAGGCGCGGCGCCATGGCGCACCTGGCACACCGGGCAGAAAAACGTCCGCCGCCGGGTCGTGCCCGGGTAGGTCTTGCTGAGGGGGCCGCCGCAGTGGGGGCAGGTCCGTTTGGTGTGGACCAGCCAGTGCTGGCGCAGCACGAACTGCTGCTTCCAGTCCAGGAAATCGAAGCTGTACTGTCGCGCCTGTTTGATGATCTCGCCCAGCTTGCGCGGTGGCAGCGCGCCGACCGTGGATTCGGGATGCACACGCGTGCGGAACAGCACCTCGTTCTTGATGATGTTGCCCACGCCGGCAAAGATATCCTGGTCCAGCAGCGCGTCGCAGATCAACGTTTCCGGCTGCTGCTTGAGCTTCCTGCGCGCCAGCCCGGGATCCCAGGCCGGGTTCATCACATCCCCGCGCCAGTCGTAGGTGTCCTCCAGCGCGCCTTCGATGTACTTCACCGACGAGGCATAGATGTTGAGCTCGCCGTTGTCGAACTGCAGCGACACCCGCGGTGGCGACGGCTTGCGCTCATCGATGCGGTAGCTGCCGAACATCAGCATGTGCACGCGCAGGCTGAAGCCGCGGAACTCGATCAGGAAGTGCTTGCCCCAGCTGCGCAGCGCCACCACCCGCCGCCCTTCCATGCGGGTCAGGTCCAACGAACTGTTGCCGGTGGCCAGGCGCACGGTCTTGCCGCGGAACTTGGCGGCGGCCTCACGCAGGATGACGATGGAGGGACCTTCAGGCATGTCCGGGCTCCTGGAGGGTAGCGCCGCTCAGGATGTCCTGCAGCCGGGACGCATTGGCGATGGCGAACCCATGGGCAGTGTTGTCGAAGATCACCCAGCGCGCACCTGCTGTCCGCGCAGCAACCGTCCTGGCCAACTCCCGCAGTGCTGCGTCGTCATAGTCGCTGTAGTACATGCGTGGCGCGCCATGCCATCGCCAGTAGCGCCATCCGGCGTCACCGGCCGGCTGGGCAGCCTCGGGAACTCGCGCAGGGTCCGCGCCGACACGCCCGATCGCATGCCGCTGCAGCATCGCGTCGGCCTGCGGTGTGAACCAGGTGGTGTGGCGTGGCTCGCAGACCACGCGCACATCGGTGCGACGCCGCAGCATGCCGAAGAAGCCGGCCGCCACCCGCGCATCGAAGGCATGGCTCGGCGGCAGCTGCAGCAGCAGCCCACCCAGCGTGCGGCCCAGGCCGGCCGTCTCCTCAAGGAAGCGCTCCAGCGCCGGACCGCAACCGCGCAGCGCTGCCTCATGCGAGATGGCCTTGGGCAGCTTCACCGAGAACCGGAAAGTGGCCGGCACGCTCGCCGCCCAGCGTTCATACGTGCGCTGCTGGTGCGGCCGATAGAAAGAGGAGTTGATCTCAACCACCGGGAACCGCGTTGCGTAGCGCGCGAGCATGCTCTCGCCCGCGCCGGTCAATGCGGCGTAACGGCTGGGAATCGACCAGCCTGCGCATCCGATCTTGATCGACGAGGCAGGCATCGTTTACAGGCGGATCTCGCCGTCGTCCTCGCCCGACCAGTAGTGGATGCGGGTCGCCTTGACCTGGATCAGCACGATGCCGGGCGTATCCACGCCCTGCTTGAACCAGCGTTCCAGATCCGGGACCCAATGCGCCTGCAGGGTCGCGCGGTCGCGGCTGAGCGTGGCATGGCCTTCCACGGCCACGAACAACGGCGGCTTGCCCAGCAGCGATTTGCTGCCGGTGAAGGACAGCGCCACTTTCGGGTCGCGTTCGATCTCGGCCACCATGTCAGCATTGTCGAAGGCGAAGAAATAACTGTCGCCGTCGTAGTCCACGTCACCGTTGTTGCTCATCGGCCGGCCGGCGATCTCGCCGCTGGCGGTGTGGGTCTGCAGCATCGCGAAATCGATGCCGGCCATCTTCTTGGCCAGTTCGGGCAGGGTCAGAGTGGTCATGGAATCTCCGCAGGTCAGGGCTCGTGCGCCCAGCCTCCGCGCTGCCCGGTGACCGAGGCGTGCACAGCCACTGGCGGAAATTTCACACGGTCCGGAACGTGCTCCCAGTGGGGAACAGCGCCAACAGCGCACGGGTGAGCATCGCCGGGTAAACGGTGAGGTGATCCTCATCCGGCACCACGCGTGTTTCCAGCTGCAGGCCGGGATACCCGCGCCCGCGCAGGCGGTCGGCAAAGGACCGGGTATGCGCGACCATATCGTTGCGGGCGGCGAAGGGCGCAGCGGACGCCGGGGTTTCGTGTGCGCCGATCGACAGCAGCACGCGGGCGTCGAGATCCGCATGCGCACTGGCATAGTCCGCCTCGATCCGCTCGATCACATGCTGATCAAACCATAGCGAAGGACTGGACAGGATGTAGCGCTGGAACATCGCCGGGCGCGTCA
This sequence comes from Stenotrophomonas sp. PS02301, assembly GCF_029959485.1. Taxonomy (NCBI): domain Bacteria; kingdom Pseudomonadati; phylum Pseudomonadota; class Gammaproteobacteria; order Lysobacterales; family Lysobacteraceae; genus Stenotrophomonas; species Stenotrophomonas sp. PS02301. The sequence continues at coordinate 33,511 of NZ_JASCOO010000035.1, read as the reverse complement.
GCAACACGAAGGCGCCGAACAGACCGCCGTAGGAATGGCCGGCGAACGCACGCTGCGCTGGATCGGTCCGGTAGCGCGCCTGGACCTGTGGCAGCACACGCTGCGCCAGGAAATCCCGGTAGTGCGCAGCGCCGCCGTAGGTGATGCCATCGGTGTAGTCGTCCCCGGGGCTGCGGGTGGGCTGGGTCGGGGTGTAATCACGCGAGCGGCTCTGCTGCGAGCTCAGCCCCTGCTGCGGAGGCAGCCCGACCAGGATGAAGGGCGCCAGGTGCGCACCGCCCTGCCCCACCATGTTGCGCACGCTGCGCGCGAGTGGAAAGCTGTACAGCGCATCGGTGACATACAGCACCGGGTAGCGCAGGTGTGTATCCCGCTCGTAGCCGGCCGGCAGCGACACCCAGATCGGATAATCGCGGCCCACCGGATCGCGCACCGTCCAGGCCTCGGTGTCCGGCAGCACCACCCCGGGCATACCGTATCCACACACCATCAGCGCGGTCGCAGCGTGATCAGGGTGATCTCGGACGGCACGCCGATACGCGCCGCGAAGCCCGGCCACAACCCGGCACCGTTGCTGACATACAAGGTCATGCCATTCACCTCATAGCGCCCGGAGACAAAGCCGCCATTGGCGCGCTTGACCAGCTGGTCCATGCCGAGGATGTGGCCGCCGTGGGTGTGGCCGGAGAGCTGCAGCGCGACGCCCTTCGCGGCATTCGCGCGTGCCTCCACCGGACGATGGTCGAGCAGGATCACCGGCGCCTGCGGGTCCGCGCCGGCCAGTGCGGCGGTCAGGTCCGGCATGGGCAGGCCGTAGCGCGCGGCCACCGGATCGGTGACACCGGCGATGGTCAACGTCGCACCGTCACGCTTGACCTGCGTGTGGGTGTTCTCCAGCACCTGCATGCCCTGCCCGCGAAAGGCCTGCATCCACTCGGCGTACTGCGCGTAGTACTCATGATTGCCGGTGATCGCGATGACGCCATCGGGCGCGTGCAGACTGGCCAGAGGCGCGAAATCGTTGGCGCGGGCGCTGACGCTGCCGTCGATCAGATCCCCGGTGATCACCACCAGATCCGGATGCAGGGCATTGCTCTGGGTGACCACTTTCTCCACCCAGGCACCGGTGAGCAGGCGGCTGGCGTGGATGTCGGTGAGCTGCAGCACGCGGTAGCCGTCGAACGCGGCCGGCAGCCCGTCGATGGCGACCTCGATCTGCCGCGGCTTGGGGACCGCCATGCCCTGCCAGATGCCGTAGGCGGACAGCAGCAGCGCCAACGTGCCCGCTGCAGGGCGCAGCCACGCCGCGCGCAGCATCGGCAGCACGCGCTGCGCCCGGACCAGGCGCGCGATGAGCAGCAGCGCATCCAGCACCAGCACGAACACCGCACTCAACAGCAGCGTGGTGAAGCCGGTCGCGAGCACCGCGATCACCGCTTTGGGAATCTCGGGCGAGGCCATGGTCCCGGCGAACTGGGCCACGATCCGGTGGTGCAGCGCCAGTGCGACCACCAGCAGGCCCAGTACGATCCGCACCGGACGCGACAGCCGCAGCGGCCAGATCACGCGCCACACCAGATACAACGCAAGCAAACAGCCGATCACACTCAGCACAGGCACATCCTGGAAACGTGGGGGAATGGGCCTGCCGCATCGCTGCCGCCTCGCCCAGCCCTTTATCGTTGCCGAATCGCGCAGCGTGTTCCAGTGCAGGAGGTCGTGATGATTCAGGCAGAGCGCTGGCTTGCCTTCGCACGCGCCGCAGCGGCAAGGGGCTTCGCTGCCTGGTTGCGCGCGATCGCGGCGCGGATCAATGCCTTGAACGCGGTCGCGTGGATCGTTTCGCGCTCGTGCAGATCGATGGCGCGACGGGTGCAGAACTCAGGGGAAGCGAACATAAATGCAATGTTATATTATTTCCTTATGACGCATCGTCCCCTCAGCGAGCGACTTCTGTCGGCTTGCGCTACCCCTGTCCCCACGGCTACTGAAAGGCACAAAGAGATGAGAACCAAGGCAATGGTGTCCGCCGTGCTGGCGACCCTGTGCGCCGGTGAAGCGCGCGCGCAGTCCAGCGATGCGGCAATCACGCTGGGCAGCGTGCACGTGCGGGAAGGCTCCCGCCGTCCCCTCGCCGCGAACCGCGTGCTGACCTCGGTGGATGTGCTGGGCGGCGACCAGGTGCATGAGAAGAACGTCTCCAACAGCTGGGAACTGCTTGGCCAGATGCCGGGCATGCAATTGACTGAAACCCGCCAGGGCGCGGAGTCCGGCAAGGCCACCTTCCGCGCGTTCAACGGCGAGGGCTACCTCAACGGCATCAAGATCCTGATCGACGGCATTCCCAGCAACGTCAACAGCGGCAACCAGCGCTTCATCGACATGGTGTTCCCACTGGACATCGACTACATCGAAGTCGTGCGCGGCACCAACGACCCGCGCTACGGCCTGCACAACATCGGCGGCAACATCAACCTCGGCACCCGGCAGGGCGGCAACTACACCGATGCGCGACTCACCTACGGCAGCTACAACACCCGCGAAGCGCAGGTCGCGATCGGTCGCGAAGCGGACGGTGTCGCCCAGAACTACTTCCTGGCCTCACAGGCCTCCGATGGCTACCGCGACCATGACCGCTCGAAGAAGTACTCGCTCGGCGGCAAGTGGTTCTACAGCGGCGGCGAGGACCTGTTCACCATCGGCCTGATCGCACGGGTGTACCACCACGAGGCGGACGAGCCCGGCTTCATGACGGCTGAAGAGTTGGCCACTGACCGCCGCGGATCGGCGCTCAAGAATGCCAACGATCTCGACGACCGCGACATGCGCCATCTCAGCACCCATCTGGACCTGCAGCTGAGTGACACCGTGCATGTCAGCAACAAGCTGTACTACAACCGCTACGAGGACGATCGGCAGGTGACCTTCACCGGCTACGTGCCCGGCAACGCGCCGCGCCAGCGCCGCCAGTGGGACGAGAAACAGACCGGCCTCCTCAGCACGCTGACCTGGGGGGCCACACCTGCGCTCACCGTCGAGGCCGGTCTCAACGCCGAGCATCAGGACAACACCTATCGCCGCCTGCGCTACAACCACGCCGTCCCGACCGACTTCTCGACCCCGGCGCGGATCCAGAACGATGACCGCTATTCCCTGGACAACCTCGGTGCTTACGTGCAGGCCGTGTATCAGCCCACCCCTGCCCTGAAGATCGTGCCGGCCTACCGCGTCGACCGCTTCTCCGGCAGCACCCGCCTGCCCGGTGGCACCACCGCCCCGCTGCAGCACTACGGCACGATCGAGCAGCCCAAGCTGAGCGTGGTCTATGCGATCACCCCGGCCCTGAACGTCTATGCCAACTGGGGCAGGACGTTCCAGGTACTGACCGGCTCCACCGCACCGGCCTACCTCACCGCCGGCCAGGCGACCTTCCGGCCCTCGATCAATACCGGCAAGGAGGTGGGCATCAAGTTCACCCCGGCTGTCGGCACCGACGCGCGCATCGCGGTGTGGCGCCAGGATGCCACCGACGAGGTCGCCAACATGCCCGCCACCGGCACCTCGGTCGGCCTGGGCCAGACCCGTCGCGAAGGCGTCGACCTGCAGGTCACCACGCGCCTGGGCGAGCAGTGGACGCTGTGGGGCTCGCACGCCATCCAGCAGGCCAAGGTGGTCAGCGCCTTCACCACCGACGGTACCGCTCTGGCCGGCAACGAAGTCATCGCCACGCCGCGCTACATCAGCAACATCGGCGTGGACTACCGCGCCAACGATCGTTGGACCTTCGGCCTGCAGGGCCGGATGCAGGGTGACTATTACATTGAAGAGCGCAACACGCAGGGCACGTTCGGCGCCTTCGCGGTGCTCGATGCCAGCGCGTCGTATCAGCTGTCCGAGCGGCTGAGCGTGGATGTGCAGGTGAAGAACCTGACCGGCCGCGAGTACGCGTATGCGTGGTACGACAACTTCTTCTGGGGCGGCGATGACCAGCCGATGTTCTCACCCGCACCGGGGCGCGCGGCCTACGTGTCGTTGAACCTGAAGCTGTAGGGCGGCCTGCCCCTTACATCCGCTCGCCGGGCAGGCGGCTGGCCTGCTCCACCCACGCACGGAACTGGCTTCGTCCAGCGGCACGCCTTCCCCGATATGCAGGTAGCGCGTGTCCTGGCTTTTCGAGGCGACCGGCGGGATCGGCTGCAACGCCCGCCCGCGGAAGAAGGCCACTTTGATGTAGCGGGTGAAGCAATGCAGGCTCAGGAACCAGCCGTCGCCTTCGATCCCGTATAGCGGTGAGTTCCATTTGACCGCTTTGTTCACGCCCGGAACGGTCGCCACGATCAGCGCATCCAGGCGTTCGCCCACCGCACGCTTCCAGCCCGGCATCGCGGCGATGTAGGCCTGTACCGGGCCATCGCCGTCACCTTTGGGAATCTGCGGATTGCCGCCGGACAGCAACCGCGGTTCGCTGCCAGGGAGCGGGCGCGCGCCCTTGCTGCCTGACGCTCGTGGACCATTCGTCGCCATGGTGCCGTTTCCGTGGAAGACCCACCCGCGTTATAGACCGCGGCGGGGGCTGTGAGCAACGGAGCGCGTGCCGCGGCCGGTGGTTCAGATCCAGCGCTGATCCAGCAGTTCGCGCTTGATGTAGGCATAGAACACCGGCGCCGCGACCAGCCCTGGCAGCCCGAACGCGGCTTCCATCACCAGCATCGCCAGCAGCAGCTCCCAGGCGCGCGCCTGGATCTCGCCCCCGACGATGCGCGCGTTGAGGAAGTACTCCAGCTTGTGGATCACCACCAGGTAAAGCAGCGCGACCACGGCCACGTAGAACGACACCGACAGCGCGACGATGGTGATGACCGTGTTGGAGATGATGTTGCCCACCACCGGCAGCAGGCCGGCGAGGAAGGTGATCAGCACCAGCGTCTTGGACAGCGGCAGATGCACACCGAACAGCGGCAGCACCCCGAGCAGGAAGATGGCGGTGAACAGCGTATTGAGCAGGGAGATCTTCACCTGGGCAAACACCACCTGCCGGAACGCCGTGGCCATGCGGCTGGTGCGGCCGATCAGCTCCTGCGCCAATGGCCCCATCTTCGGCAGCGGCAGCTCGTCGTAGAGCGCGATCATCGCACCCAGCACCATGCCGATCAGGATCCGCACGCTGATCTGCACGGCCGACGTGCCGGCGATACCGAGCTGCTGGCGGTGGGTCGCCGCCCAGTCGTTCATCGCCGTGCGCAGCGCCTGCAGGTCTTCCGGGATATAGGGCTGCAGCAGGTCCGGCACCTGGTGGCGGGAGGTGTTGAGGATGTCCATCAGACGCATCAACAGCGCATCCGGCCCACCGGTCTCGTTGCGGAAGAACGAGGCGATGCCGATCGCCGCCAGGGTCAGCGCGCCGATGATCAACGCTGACAGCACGATCACCGAATAGGCCCGTGCGCGCCCGGGCGGCAACTTGCCCTCGACGGTGGAGGCCAGCAGATGGGTCAGGTGGAACACCAGCAGGCCCGACAGCAGGGTGACCACGAGCCCGAGTTTCAAGGTCAGCCACATGCCCAGCAGCATCAGCAACCAGGCCGCGATGCGGGCGGTGGGCGGCTTGGGCAACGCGGGGATCACTATCGACATGCGGGCGCATCCTGACGGGTGGCCCATGGTAGTGGATCACACCAACGGGAATGGGGTCCGGGTCCCGGGATGATTCATCCGGCTCAGCGGGGTTTAACGTTAAACCGGTTCCAATACGCGCTGTTTCCCCCGCAGACGTTTCGATGGCCAATCGCCCAGCCCCAGGCCAACCTCCGCATCGCCCCGCAACACTGAAGACCGTTGCCGATCGAACCGGTGTGTCGTCCATGACGGTATCCAATGTGATCAATGGCACCGGCAAGGTGGGCGCGGAAACCCGTGCGCGGGTGAAGGAGGCCATCCGTGCGACCGGCTATGTGCCCAACCTTCAGGCGCGGCGCTTGGCCGGTGCAGCGGGAACACGTATCGCCCTGATCCATTCCGGCGACCGCTCGCCCTTCCTGACCGACAGCCTGCTCGCCGTGCTGGCCAGCACCCACATGGCGGGCGCCCAACTGATCGTCTGCGAAGGCACCTCAGCGACGCTCGAGGACGCCGAACAGTTGGTGATGGATGCGATCAAGGCCGGTGCCGAGGGGCTGATCCTCATCCCGCCCTACGCCGAACGGTTATCGAACTCGGACACCTTCATGCGGCTGCGTATGCCCGCCATTGCCCTGGCCGGCGCGCAGGCGCTGCCCGGCATGCAGACCGTCCGCATCGACAACCGGTTGGCGGCCGATCAGCTGGCTTCGCACCTGATCGACAGCGGCCACCAGCGGATCGCATTCCTGGCCGGTCCCATGGAACATGGCGACAGCCGGGAGCGGCTTGCCGGTTTCGAAGATGCGATGGCGCGAGCCGGACTGCCGATCGCCCCCGAGCTCGTCCGCTACGGCCGCTTTTCGTTCCAGTCGGGCTGCGACATCGGCGAAGACCTGCTTGGTGCCTCCTCAGCGCCGAGCGCCGTGCTGGCCAGCAATGACGACATGGCGCTGGGTGTGCTCTGGGTGGCCCATCGAGCAGGCCTGCGGATTCCGCAGGACCTCTCACTGGCGGCGTTCGATGACACCGCCGCTGCCCGTCGAGCCTGGCCGCCGCTGACCGTGGCCAACCAACCGATGGCGGCGATGGCTGCAACGGCCACGCAGGCACTGCTCGACTGCCTGACCGGCGATGCCGGCCTGCCACAGGGCGAACAGGTGCTTCCCCACCATGTGATCATCCGCAGGTCCTCCGAATCGGTGACGGCACCCTGCAACTGATCGCCGTTCCGCTGGCGGTTTAGCGGTCAACCCCGTTTCATGGCCCCATGTAATCGATTTCATGAGGCTCCAATGACATCCCGTATCGACGCGCTGATGGCGCAGATGACCATCGAAGAAAAAGTTGGCCAGCTCAACGTCACGGCCGACATGGTTCGCCCGTTCGTTCCGGATATCAATCCGGTCGCCAATGCACAGAACGCCGAGCAGGTGCTCGAGCTCATCCGCCAAGGCAGGGTCGGCGCCCTGTTCAACGGCAAGGGGCGCAACGGCGCGGTGGCGCTGCAGCGGGTGGCGGTGGAAGAGAGCCGCTTGGGCATCCCTCTGATCCTTGCCGCCGACGTGATCCATGGCATGGGCACGGTGTTTCCGATCCCCCTGGGCGAGACCGCGACCTTCGAACCGGACCTGGCGCGCCGGACCGCGCGCGCCACCGCCGTGGAAGCGACCGCCGCGGCGATCCACTGGACCTTCGCACCGGCCATCGACGTGACCCGCGATCAGCGCTGGAGCCGCGGCGCCGAAGGCACCGGCGAGGACACGCTGCTTGCGTGCCGCTTCGGCGCCGCGCGCGTACAGGGTTTCCAGGGCGACGACCTGCGCGGCGAGGATGCGCTGGTCGCCACGGCCAAGCACTACGTTGCCTACGGCGCCTGCCTGGCGGGGCTGGACTACAACACCGTCGATATCGCCCCGCAGACGCTGCGGGATGTGCACTTGCCTCCGTTCAAAGCCGCCGTCGATGCCGGCGTCGGCGGGGTCATGACCGCGTTCAACGATATCAACGGCGTTCCGGTCAGTGCCAACAAACCGTTGCTGACGGACGTGCTGCGCGGCGAGTGGCGTTTCGACGGTGTCACCATTTCCGATTACACCTCGGAGATGGAACTGGTGGCGCATGGTTACGCCGAAGACATGCGCGACGCGGTACTGAAAGCCTTCATGGCCGGCCTCGACCTGAGCCTGCAGAGCGGTCTGTATCTGCAGCATCTCCCGCCGCTGGTCCGCGATGGCAGCGTGCCGATGTGGCGCTTGGACCAGGCCGTCCGGCGCATGCTGGAACTCAAGGAGCGCATCGGGCTGCTGGACAATCCGTATCGCTCGCTGGCGATGGACGATGTCTCCGACGCATGCCTCGCGCGGCATGAGGACCTGGCGCGCGAGTCGGCCCGGCGGTCGATCGTGATGCTCAAGAATGCTGGCGACGTGCTGCCGCTGGCCAGGACCGGGCAGCGCATCGCGCTGATCGGACCGTTCGCCCGCGACCGCGACAACATCGAAGGCTGCTGGACGCTGTTCGGCGACGCCGATCGCTACGTGTCTCTTGAAGACGGCCTGCGTGCCGCACTCGGCGAGGCCACGCAGCTGGAGATTGTCGACGGCTGCGGCATGGAAGACGCGATTGACGGCGGTCTGGCACTGGCCGTACAGGCCGCGCAGCGAGCGGATGTGGTGATCCTGGCTGTGGGCGAGCCGCAGCGCTACTCCGGCGAGGCGCAATCGCGCATCGAGATCGTGTTGCCTGCCGTCCAGCAACAGCTGGCCGATGCGGTCGCGGCCGCTGGCACACCCGTGGTGGCCTTGGTCCGCAATGGTCGCGCGCTCGCGCTGCACGGGGGTGTGCGCGACGCCGATGCTGTCCTGATCACCTGGTTCCTGGGTTCACAGACCGGGCATGCCATCGCCGACGTGCTCTTCGGTGATTACAGCCCGTCGGGGCGCCTCCCGGTGTCATTCCCGATCGCGTCGGGGCAGCAACCTTACTATTACAACCATCCACGCACCGGCCGTCCTGAACTTCCGGAGATGAAGGAGTTCAAGACGCGCTGGCGGGAGATTCCGCATGAAGCGCTGTATCCGTTCGGGCATGGCCTGACCTATGGCAAGGTCGAGTACGGTCCCACCCAGGTCGACGCGGCGGTGCTTCGGCGGGGTGAGTCGATCCGCGTCAGCGCGCGCGTGCGCAATCTCGGCGAGCGGACCGTCGAAGAGGTCGTGCAACTCTACATCCACGACCGGGTCGCGAGCCGAGTGCGGCCAGTCCGGGAGCTCAAAGGCTTCGACAAGATCACCCTCGCCGGTGGGGAGTCGCTGGACGTCGCTTTTCTCTTGAACGAATCGATGCTCGAGTTCACCGGCGTGGATGGCATCCGCCGCGCTGAAGCGGGTGCGTTCGATGTGTGGATCGCGCCGTCCTGCACGACTGGCGAGGCGGCGGAGGTCACCCTGGGCTGAGGCGAATCCATCCGCGCGCATCGCTGCCCCTCTCTCCCATCCACACGCGCGTGACACAACTGGCGCCACCGTGTCGCAGCAGCCATATGTCACCCTGCCTCACCTCCGCCCGGGCGAGGCAGTCGAGCCCCGCAGCATCAAACTGAAATCCAGCGTCTGCTGAAGTGGCACATCGACACGTTCGATGATGGCGAGCAGCAGGTTGACCGCGCGGGCACCGATCTCCCGCATCGGTTGCCTGATGGTCGTCAGCGGAGGCGTGAGGTAACGCGACGATGCCAGGTCGTCGAAGCCGACGACGGACAGATCACCCGGCACCCGGATGCCCAGATCCCGGCAGGCCGCCAGGACGCCCAGTGCCATCTGGTCGCTGAAACAGAACACCGCCGTCGGCACGGGCGCGCGCGTCAACAGCGACATCCCGGCCGCGTGCCCGGATTCGATGGTGAAGTCGCCCGGCACGACGCTCAACTGGCGCAGGCGGCCACGCGCCTTGGCAGCGGTCCGGACGCCTTCCAGTCGTTGCTGGTGCAGAGGATTGTCGCGCGGCCCACCGACCACGGCGATCCGCTCGTGCCCCAGCCCGTACAGGTGTTCCATCACGGCGCGCGCGGCGGCCGCGTTGTCGATGTGGACGCTGGGGATGCCCAGCGCGGGATCGAACTCGCATCCGTTGACCACCGGCGCGGCGGCGCCGCGCTGCTGGACGATCTCGCGCGCCGTCGGCGGCAGGCGATGGCCCAGCACGATCAGGCCATCGGCCTCGTTGCGCAGGAGCATCTGTGCATAGCGCTCCTCGCGCTCGGGCCGGTTCTGGGTATCGCCGAGCAGGACAGCGTAGCCAACGGCCTGCGCCGCGTCCTCCGCGCCCTGCAGGATCTGGGCGAAGAACGGATTGGCGATGTCCGGCACGGTGACCAGGATCTTGCCGCTGCGCTGGGTCTTGAGTGTCCGGGCAACCGTGTTGGGGACATAGCCCAGCGCCGACGCCGCCTGTTCGATGCGCGCGCGCGTGGCCGGCAGGACTTTCTCCGGCCGGGACAGCGCCCGCGACACCGTGCCGGCGGAAACACCGACGTGCTTTGCGATGTCGTAGATGGTGGCCATGGCGTTACCTCTTCCTTCCGCTGTGCAGTGCACAACAGCTCTTTCGAATGCCCCTGCTAGGATAATGCAATCGATTGCATCGAGGGCGAATCCGCTTGAAAACGCTCAAGGGTCCAGCACTGTTCCTGGCGCAGTTCATTGGCGACACACCTCCGTTCGATCGGCTGGACACGCTGGCCGGATGGGCCGCGGGGCTGGGCTATTCTGGCGTACAAGTGCCGACCAGCGCGCCCCACCTGTTCGATCTGGCCGAGGCGGCGCGCAGCCAGGCCTACTGCGACGACGTCGCCGGCATGCTGGCCGCACACGGCCTGCAGATCACCGAGCTGTCCACCCACCTGCAGGGGCAGCTGGTTGCCGTCCATCCGGCCTATGACAGCCTGTTCGACGGATTCGCACCACCGGACAAACGCGGTGATCCCGCGGCCCGCCAGGCCTGGGCGGTGGAGCAGCTGCTGCTGGCCGCCAAGGCCAGCCAGCGCCTGGGGCTGACCGCGCACGCCACGTTCTCCGGCGCGCTGGCCTGGCCCTACTTCTATCCCTGGCCGCAACGACCGCCGGGGTTGGTGGACGAAGCCTTCGCCGAACTCGGCCGCCGCTGGCGTCCGATCCTGGATGCGTTCGACACCTGCGGCGTGGATCTGTGTTTCGAGATCCACCCGGGCGAGGACCTGCATGACGGCGCAACGTTCGAGCGCTTTCTCAAGGTGGTGGACCACCATCCCCGCGCGAAGATCCTGTACGACCCCAGTCACCTGCTGCTGCAGCAGATGGACTACCTGGGTTTCATCGACCGCTACCACGATCGCATCGGCATCTTCCACGTCAAGGACGCGGAGTATCACGCCAGCGCGCGCAGTGGCGTGTATGGCGGTTACCAGGACTGGATCGATCGTCCTGGGCGGTTCCGCTCGCTCGGGGACGGCCAGATCGACTTCAAGGCGATCTTCTCGAAATTCGCGCAGTACGACTTTCCCGGCTGGGCTGTGCTGGAGTGGGAGTGCTGCCTGAAGCACCCGGAAGACGGCGCGCGCGAAGGGGCCGCCTTCATCCGCGACCACATCATCCGCGTGACCGGGCGCGCCTTCGACGACTTTGCCGACAGCGGCACCGATCCTGGATCACTGCGCCGCATGCTGGGGATCTGAGCCATCACTGCCTGGGAGGGCAAGCCATGACGCACACCATGTCGCGCTTGGGCGCGATGATGTTTCTGCAGTTCTTCATCTGGGGGGCATGGTTCGTCACCCTGGGGACCTACCTGGTGCAGGGGCCGTTGCAGGCCAGCGCGAGCCAGGTCGCGACGGCGTTCCTCAGCCAATCGATCGGCGCCATCGTCGCGCCCTTCCTGGTCGGCCTGATCGCGGATCGGTACTTCGCGGCGCAGCGCATCCTCGCGGTACTCCACCTCGCTGGCGCGGCGCTGATGTGGCTGGCGTCCACGGCGACGGACTTCAGCACCTTCTCCTTCTATGTCATGGGGTACATGCTGCTGTTCATGCCAACGCTGGCGCTGGCCAACAGTGTGGCGATGCGGCACATGCGGTCGCCGGAAAAGCAGTTTCCGCTCGTGCGGGTGGCCGGCAGCGTCGGCTGGATCGTGGCGGGCGTGCTGATCGGCTGGCTGGGCTGGGAACAGGCGCATCGGCTCGAGCTGACGTTCCGGATGGCGGCGATGGCGTCGCTGGCGCTGGGCCTGTATGCGTTCACGCTGCCGCACACGCCGCCGCTGGCGCAACAGCGCGACGCCGGGCTGGGACAGATCCTGGGGCTGGATTCGCTGCGGCTTCTGAAGTCGCGCTCCTACCTGGTGTTCTTCCTGGCCTCCATCGCCATCTGCATCCCGCTGGCGTTCTACTACAACTTCACCAACCCGTACCTCAACGATCTGGGCGTGCGCGGCGCGGCCGGCCTGCAATCGCTGGGCCAGGTCTCCGAAGTGCTGCTGATGCTGGCCATGCCGTTCCTGTTCGTGCGGCTGGGAGTGAAGACGATGCTGGCGGTGGGCATGGCGGCGTGGGTAGTGCGCTATGCGATGTTCGCCTTCGGCGATGCAGGCAGCGGCTTCTCCCTGCTGGTGATCGGCATCGTGCTGCACGGCATCTGCTACGACTTCTTCTTCGTCACCGGCCAGATCTACACCGATGCGCATGCCGGCCCCGCCGCGCGCAGCAGCGCGCAGGGGTTCATCACCCTGGCCACGTACGGCGTGGGCATGTTGATCGGCACGTTCCTGTCCGGCGCGGTGGTGGAGCACTACACCACGGCAGCTGGCCCGGACTGGCAGCAGATCTGGCTGTTCCCGGCGGGCGTCGCGCTGGTCGTGCTGATCGCCTTCCTGCTGCTGTTCCGCGACCGGCCGGCGGTCGCGGCCGCCCCTTCCACACCCTGAGGACCGCACCCGATGCCAACGCTTGGAATCGCCATCATCGGCACCGGCATGATCGGCGCGGTGCATCGTCGCGCGGCGCTGCTGGCGGGAGCGGAAATCCGGGGCGTGGCCGCCTCGTCACCGCAGCGCGCACGCGACGTGGCGCAGGCATGGAATGTCCCGCGCGCCTATCGTGACATCGAAGAGGTGGTCACCGATCCGCAGGTCCACGTGGTGCACGTCTGCACGCCAAACCATCTGCACCGCGCCATGGCGCAGGCGGCGCTGAAAGCGGGCAAGCACGTGATCTGCGAGAAACCGCTGGCCACCACACTGGAGGATGCCCAGGCGCTGGCCGCATTGGCCGCCTCGACCGGGCTGGTCGCCACGGTGCCGTTCGTCTACCGCTACCACCCGGTGGTGCGCGAGGCGCGCGCACGCATCGCGCAGGGCGAGCTGGGCCCGCTGCACCTGATCCACGGCAGCTACCTGCAGGACTGGCTGCTGGACCCGGCCAGCAACAACTGGCGCGTGGACCCGGCGCTGGGCGGCGCGTCGCGCGTGTTCGCCGACATCGGCTCGCACTGGTGCGACCTGGTGGAATGGGTCAGTGGCGAGCGCTTCGTCGACGTCAGTGCGGCATTCGCCACCGTGCTCGCCGAGCGCGGCGCCCTCACCGGCCAGAGCTTCACCACGCAGGCGGCGGGCGGCGCGATGCAGGCCGTATCCAGCGAAGATGTGGCCGCGGCGATGTTCAAGACCGGCGCAGGCACGCTGGCATCATTGACGGTCAGCCAGGTCTCGGCCGGACGCCACAATCGCCTCTGGTTCGAGATCGACGGCGCCCGGACCAGCGTGGCGTTCAACCAGGAGGACGCCGAACGGCTGTGGATCGGCCGACCCGACCAGCGCGAGGAAACCTTCGTGCGTGGGCCAGGTGCCGGCAGTGCCGAACAACGCCGGCTGTCGGTGCTGCCGCCCGGCCATGCGCAGGGCTACGGCCACTGCTTCGAGGCGTTCGTCGCCGACACCTACCACGCCATCGACGGCGAGCGGCCACAGGGCCTGCCCACCTTCGAGGACGGCCTGCGTTCGGCGTTGATCGTCGACCGCGTGATCGCATCGGCCAGGTCCCGTGCCTGGACCGCCATCGGTTGAATCCCGGGAGGATGTGTTGATGAAAATCGCTACGCGCAGGACCACCACCCTCGCACTGCTGCTGCTCGTTGCCCTGCCCGCCTTCGCAGGCGCCCCGGCCGGTCCACAGCAGCCCATCGCAGTGCAGATGTACACGCTGCGCGACGCCGGCACGCTCGACCAGCAGTTGAAGATCGTGCATGACGCGGGCGTCGGCGCGGTGGAGACAGTCGGTACCCAGAATGTCAGCGCCGCCGAACTCAAGCAACTGCTGGACCGCTATTCGATCAAGGCCATTTCCTCCCACGTGCAACTGGCCGATCTGCGCAGCGACCTGGCCGGGGTGGTGGCCTTCAACCGCTCGATCGGAAACACCACTCTGGTGGTGCCGTACCTGGACGAGAAGGATCGGCCGACCGATGCCGCTGGCTGGACCGCGCTGGGCCAGGAACTGGGCCGGATCGCGGCGCAGGCAAACACCCAGGGGATGCGATTGGCTTACCACAACCATGACTTCGAGCTGGTCGACTTCAACGGCAAAACCGGCCTGGAACTGCTGTTCGCTGCGGCCGGCCCCGACCTGCAGACCGAGCTGGACCTGGCCTGGGTAGCCCGTGCGGGCCATGACCCGGTGGTGATGCTGGGCAAATTCCGTGGCCACGTGTTCGCGGTACACGCCAAGGACAACGCACCCAAAGGCCAGGCCGAAGACGAGGGCGGCTTCGCCGCTGTTGGCCAGGGCGTGCTGGACTGGAACGCGATCCTGCCTGCCGCCGCGGCGGCGGGCGTGCAGTGGTACATCGTCGAGCACGACCACCCTCGTGATCCGGCCAAGGTCATCAAGACGGGCGCGGACTACCTGCGCCAGCACCTCACCGCCACGCTGCCCGCCAGCGCACCGCGCTAGCCTGCCAAGGAGCCCCACGTGAACAAGATCCTGACGCTGGCCCTGACGCTGTTCGGCACGGTGCTGGCCCCCACAGCGTGGTCCAACGATGACCCGGCCGCTGGCGCACAACTCTATGCCGTGCACTGCACGGCCTGCCACGGCGCGAATCGGGCCGGCATTCCGCCGACGTTCCCCGCACTCACCGATGTCGCAACGCGGTTGCAGCCGGCGCAGATCAAGGAAAAGATCAGCAAGGGCGGCGGCTTGATGCCGCCCTTCTCCCAACTGTCGCAGCAGGAAATCGACAATCTCGCCAGTTACCTGGCGAAATAAGCGGCCGGCGACCACGCCGGCCGTGTGCCACTACAGCTCGCGCACCCAGATATTGCGGTAGCTGACCTTCGAATCATGTTCCTGCAGGGAGAGCGGCGCGCACGCATGGGGCGAATACGAGGGCGCGCCGATGTACTCGGTCTTGCCCGCCAGCACGTTGTCGTCCTGCACCAGCACGCCGTTATGCAGGACGGTGATGCGCGCAGGCGACACAAGCCCACCGCCCACTGAGAAGCGCGGTGCCTTCCAGAGGATGTCGTAGGCCTGCCACTCGCCCGGCGCGCGCGAGGCGTTCACCAAGGGCATGGCCTGCTTGTAGATGGCGCCAGCCTGGCCATTGGCATAGGTCGGGTTGTTGTAACTGTCGAGCACCTGCAGCTCATACAGTTCCTGCAGGAAGATGCCGCTGTTGCCCCGGTTCTGACCATCGAAACCCGTGGTTTCGACGGGCGTACGCCACTCGACATGCAGCTGGACGTCGCAGAAGCGCTGCCGGGTACGGATGCCCTTGCTGCCCGGAACCACCGTGAGCGCGCCATCGGCGACACGCCAGGGCACGCGTCCGCCCTGCTCCGACTCCCAGGCCGAGAAATCCTTGCCATCGAACAGCACGATGGCGTCGGACGGCGCCTTTCCCGGCGGGGTGGCCACCGTTGCAGGCACGGGCGTCCATACCTCGGTCTTCGCCGGATCGTGCGCGGGATCGGCACCGGCCTGCGCGAGCGCGGGTGCGGCAACCAGCACGGCGACGGCGATCAGCACAGGCGTGATCATTCTGTTGCGCTCCATCAGCTGGTCCCCCACGCCGGCGTACCGGGGATATAGGCGAGGTCGCCGTCGTAGCGCCCCGGCACCGCGACGTACTGCAGCACCTCGGTCGCGCCAACCTTCGAAGTAAAGAAACCGAAGATGGTCAGCTGCTTGAGCATCGTGAAGTAATGCGGCATCGGCTCTCCCTCCTCGGCGGCGCCGGTCTCGGTCACCTCGACCGCGTGTTTCCTGGCCTCTGTATCCAGCGCGCGCAGCAGCTCGGTGCGGGTCTGCGGCGCGAGCGAGACGAAGCGGCCGCCCGCGCGTTTGTCGATATCGGCCAGGCCGGCGCGGAACGTCGCCTGCTGCCGGGCGGTGTAGCAGTCGCTGACGAACGTCGCCATGAACGCACCGGCGCCTGCGTCTTTCGCCCCCGGCGTTTTCGTCCGCGGCAGGATGGTCTCGGCGATCTCGTCCAGCGTGCCGACATCCGCGTCGGAGAAGCGCGTCTTCGCCCCTGCGGCTGGAGCCTGTGCCTGACCGAGCGCGGGCAGACCGATCATGGCCGCACCGGTGGCGGCGACGATCATCTTCAGCAGTTCGCGACGATCCATCAGAGATTCCCCGCTTTCAGTTCGCGTGCGGCATGGTCGGCAGCCCGCGCCGTCAGCGCCATGTAGGTCAGCGAAGGATTCACGCACGCGCTGGACGTCATGCAGGCACCGTCGGTCACATAGACGTTGGGCGCATCCCAGACCTGGTTGTGCTGGTTCAGCACGGACGTCCTGCGGTCACGGCCCATGCGCGCGGTCCCCATTTCGTGGATGCCCTTGCCTGGCGCGTAGTCATTGTCATGCATCTCCACGTCTTTGACCCCCGCGGCCTCGAGCATCTCGGCAGCATCGGCGGCCATGTCCTTGCGCATGGCCAGTTCGTTGGCGCGCATGGAGACATCCATCGCCAGCACCGGCAGTCCCCACTTGTCCTTGCGGTCGCCGTCCAGGCGGATCGTGTTGTCGTGGTGCGGCAGCATTTCGCCGAAGCCGGTCATGCCGATGCGCCAGTCACCGGGCACGGTCAGCGCCTCCTTCAGGTCGGCACCGATGTTCAGCTCGGCGATCTCGCGCGACCATCCCGTGCGGCTGGCACCGCCCTGGTAGCCGAAGCCACGCAGGTAGCGGCGCTTGTCCGCAGCCACGTTGCGGAAGCGGGGAATGTAGAAGCCGCAGGGACGACGGCCGAAGTAGTACTTGTCCTCATAGCCCTCGACCCGGCCCGAGGCGCCCGCACCGAAATGATGGTCCATCACGTTGTGGCCCAGCTCGCCCGACGATGCGCCCAGCCCGCCCTCCCACACATCGGTGGCCGAGTTCATCAGCAGCCAGGTGGAGTTGAAGGAGGACGCATTGAGGAAGATGACCTTGGCCGTGTACTCATAGGTCTGCCCCGTCTCGGCATCGATGACCTCCACCCCGCGCGCACGCTTGCGGTCCTTGTCGTAGAGCACTTCCTTGACGATCGAGAACGGCCGCAACGTCAGGTTGCCCGTCTTCATGGCCGCCGGCAGCGTCGCCGCCTGTGTCGAAAAGTACGCACCGAAGGGACAGCCAAGAATGCACTTGTTGCGGTACTGGCAGTTGACCCGACCCTGCTCGGGCAATGGCTGGGTGATGTTGGCGGTGCGCGAGTGGATCATGTGCCGGGTTCCGCCGAAGGCCTTCCTGATCCGCGCGGCCACGTCCTTCTCGACGATATTGAGCGGAATCGGCGGCAGGAACTGGCCGTCCGGCAGCACATCCAGACCTTCGCGGGTGCCGGCGATGCCGGCGAACTTCTCCACATGGTCGTACCAGGGTGCGATGTCGGCGTACCGGATCGGCCAGTCGGTGGCGATGCCGTCCTTGAGGTTCGCCTCAAAATCCAGGTCGGAGAAGCGATAGCTCTGCCGGCCCCACATCAGCGAACGCCCGCCGACGTGGTAGCCGCGGAACCAGTCGAAGCGCTTGGTCTCGATGTAGGGCGATTCCTGTTCGTCGGCCCACATGCCCTGGAGATTCTCGGCCAGCGCGTAGTCGCGCATCAGCACCGGGAAGGCGGCCTTCATCGCCTGGGTTGGTCGGTTGCGGTGCGGGAAGTCCCACGGTTCCTTCATCGCATTGACGTAGTCCTTCACGTGTTCGATGTTGCGGCCGCGTTCCAGCATCAGGACCTTGAGGCCCTTCTCGGTCAGTTCCTTGGCCGCCCAACCGCCACTGATTCCCGAGCCAACGACGATCGCGTCGTAATGATTGTCTGCCATGGATCTCTCACCTGGTGGATATCGTTTCAGACGTCGCAGAGGCGGATCGCCTCGCGCAGCGAGCCGACGGGATCCGGTGCCGCAGGCATGAATTCCTGCGCCAGATATCCGTCGAAACCGGTGTCGCGGATCGCGCGACAGATGGCGGGGTAATTGAGTTCCTGCTGGTCCCCGATCTCGTGCCGGCCCGGCACGCCCGCCGTGTGGTAATGCTTGAAACAGGCGTGATCCCTGCCGATGGTGGCGATGATGTCGCCCTCCATGATCTGCATGTGATAGATGTCGTAGAGCAGGCCGAAGTGGTCCGAGCCGAGCCGCTGGCACAGCGCCACGCCCCATGCGGAGGTGTCGCACAGGTAGTCGGGATGATCGACCCTGGAGTTCAGCAGCTCCATCACCAGTACGACGTTGCGTTTCTCGGCGTGCCGGAGGATGCGCTTGAGCCCCGCTTCGGCATGGGCCATGCCTTCCTCGGGGTCCATGCCGTTGCGATTGCCGGAGAAGCAGATGAGGTTGCGGTAGCCGGCATCGGCGACCAGATCGATGTGCCGCGTGTAGCGCTCCACCAGTTGGTCGTGGAACTCGCGGCCGGCAAAGCCCTTGGTCAGGCCCAGCTCCGCACCGTTGCACATCGAGCTGTCCACGCCATGGGCCTTCAGCGTGGGCCAGTCCTCCGGGCCGACCAGATCGATGGCAGCGAACCCGATTTCCTTCACCATCCTGCACAGTTGCGCGACCGACTGCTGCGGAAAGGTCCAGCGGGCGACGGAGTGCTTCAGGTTGCCCCTGAGCGGCGCGGCCGCGGCAAACGCCGGCAGCACGCCCGCAGCACCCAAACCAAGGCTCGCGGCGGCCGCCAGGCGCAGTGCATCGCGCCGCGTGAGCCCCGGCCCCGATACCGGCGCCGGTCTGATCGAATGGATGGACATCCGTCTTCCGGCCTCCCAACCGGTATCAAACGCTGACGATCCGTGGCAATGCAATCGATTGCACCATAGAGGAGGAACTGATTTTTTTGCAAGACGCGGTGCACGAAAACGCATGCTGCGGGGCACAACGCGCGTGATGCCTCTCGCCGCGTTCGTGCGATGGGAGGGCGGCGTGCCACGTAGTCGCGTTCACCGGGCTGCGGCAGGACAGCGCCGCCGCCCAGCAAGCATGCGCTCATCCCCGGCGATGCATTGCCTGGCGCAACTGCTCGCGGGCCTCCGGGTCGGCCTCGATCATGCGCCGCAGCGAGCGATAGACATACGCGCGGCAGAGCCCCGGCCAGGCGACCAGCAGATAGACCGCGCCGGCGATCAGCAACGCATTGGGTGCCTGCTTCATCAGGCCGGTGTAACCACCGGTCGCGGCCACTGCCAGGATGACCAGCAGGACCCAGCGGAACCAGCGCCAGAACCGCATTCCCCAGTCGACATTGAGCACGTGCTTGAGTTCCTGGTCCGTCAGTCGCATGCCGTCACTCCTCCCTTGAGTTGTGACCCATCGTGCCACGACCAGAGATCGAAGACCGGCGCCAGACCAGCAGGAACCAGAACGTCCCGTGCAGAAAAGAAAAACCCCAGCAAGCACAGTGGCTTGCTGGGGTTCTATTTACACCCGTAAAAATCAGAAATCAGAACGGAATGTCGTCATCCGCGAAGTCGTCCATCGGCGGCGCCGACTGCTGCGGGGCCTGCTGCTGCGGGCGCTGCTGGCCGTAGCCACCACCACCACCACCGCCGCCGCGCTGACCGCCACCACCGCCGTACTCCTGGCGCGGGGCCTGCTGGCGCTGCGGACGTTCGCCGCCGGCACCACCGCCACCGCCGCCTTCACGGCCGCCGAGCATCTGCATTTCATCGGCGATGATGTCGGTGGAGTACTTCTCCACGCCATCCTGGCCGGTGTACTTGTCGTAACGCAGGCTGCCTTCGACGTAGACCGAGCTGCCCTTGCGCAGGTATTCACCGGCGATTTCGCCGAGCTTGCCGAAGAACACCACGCGGTGCCATTCGGTACGCTCCTGCTGGTTGCCATCCTTGTCCTTGCGGACGCTGGTGGTGGCCAGGCTGATGCGGGTGATCGCCATACCGCCCTGGGTGTACTTCACGTCCGGGTCGTTGCCGAGGTTGCCGACCAGGATGACTTTATTGATGCCGCGCGCCATAGGGTTGCTCTTCCGTTGTCCGAGGGCAGGCCGCAGTCATATCACAGCCCCGGGCGGGGTGCAGATCTGCCGGGCCACCCTCGGGAGAATTGGGGGGATCCAGATTGCACCATCTTATCATCGCCGCCGTCCCCGACCCTGTCGGAATTCCGCCCGGCAGCGACCGGAAACCTGCTCGAGCCATACCCCGCAAGGGTGACGGCGGTTACACCGGACGCGGCCGGGCCGCGGCCCGCCGGGCCATCCCGCCGCCCGGCCCAGCCCTGGCAGCGCATGGCATGATGTCCCTCCACCGCCTCGCCCCCTGCTGAAATGACCATCCGCGGCAAAGCCACCTCCCTCGATATCGCCCACCTGGCCGGCGTCTCCCAGCCGACGGTGTCGCGGGCGCTGCGTGGCAGCCCGATGGTCAATGCCGAGACCCGCCAGCGGATCCTGGCCATCGCCCGGGAGCTGAACTACAAGGTCGACAAGAACGCCTCCAGCCTGCGCCTGCGCAATGCCGGCACGCTGGCCCTGCTGTTCTTCGAAGACCCCACCAACGACGATTCGCTGATCAACCCGTTCTTCCACGCCATGCTCGGCTCGATCACCCGGGCCTGCGCGCTGCGCGGCTACGACCTGCTGGTCTCCTTCCAGCAGCTGTCCACCGACTGGCAGGCCGATTACGAGGACAGCAACAAGGCCGACGGCATCATCCTGCTGGGCTATGGCGACTACCACGAGTCGCGCGAACGCCTGCAGCGGCTGGTCGAACAAGGTACCCATTTCGTGCGCTGGGGCGCGTCCCTGCCCGACCAGCCCGGCGTCTCGATCGGCAGCGACAATTTCCAGGGCGGGTTCGACATCACCGTCCACCTGCTCGACCAGGGCTGCCGCCGGATCGCCTTCGTCGGTCATGCCTCCAGCCACTACCCCGAATTCGAGCAGCGCTACCGCGGCCACGTGGAGGCGATGCAGGCGCGCGGCCTTACCGCCGAGCCGTCCCTGCAGCACGATGCGATCACCACCGAGCAGTCCGGCTTCGATGCCTGCCAGGCGCTATTGGCGCGCGGCGAGCGTATCGACGGGCTGTGCGCGGCCAGCGACCTGATCGCGATCGGTGCGATGCGCGCCCTGCGCGAACATGGCCTGCGCGTGCCCGAGGACGTGGCGGTCACCGGCTTCGATGACATCCCGCTGGCCGCCTCGGTCTCCCCGCCGCTGTCCACCGTGCAGCAGGACACCAAGCAGGCCGGTCACCTGCTGGTGGAAAAACTGCTGGCGCTGATCGAAGGCCAGCCGGTGGAAGGCCAGAGCATCGCGGTGAAGCAGGTGCTGCGGGACTCCTCGCTGCGCGGCTGAGCCTGGCTCAGGGCATACGCTGGAAGGTCAGGGTCTCGAACGTAAGCGACCGTACCTGGCCCTCTCCCACCTGGAAGGTCAGCCAGCTCCCCGAACCGGGGACGAGTTCAACGCGCCCCTGATCCATCTGTTCGCCTGCACTGGCGACGGCGTCCAGCCGCCCCCAGCGCAGCCGCAGCGCCTGCTCACCGGCCACCTCGACCCGCATCTCGCCGAGCAGCGGATGGACGTATCGGCCCACGAAATGGTCGCGCGGCAACGACCGCCGCCAGGGGCGTGACTGGATCGCCTCGCGCTGGCGCGACACGTTCGCCTGCATCTGGGCCGCCTTGGCCTGCAGCGCCAGGAAGCGGGCGGCAGAGCTCGACGTGATCCCGGGCTCGTGTAACAGCAGGCCATATACGTGATCGGCGATGAGGTTGGTCAGCGGCGCGCCCAGCACGTCCTCGTTGTTGAGCACCACCAGCGCGATGTTCTGGTCCGGCATGAACGACAGGTGCGCGTGGAAGCCGGCGAATCCACCGAAGTGGTGCAACAGTGGGTGGCCCTTGTACTGCCCGGTGTACCAGCCCCACGCGTAGCCGTCGCGCGCGAAATCCAGATAGCTCGAGTCCAGCGCGACCTGACGCTGCTGCGAGCGGGTGATTATCTCCCGGGCAAGGGCGGTGTTGCCCTCCCCCGGTAGCTGCGCGATCAGGAAACGCGCCAGGTCCGGCGCGGTGGCGACCATGCCGCCGGCCGCCTGCATCGTGTCGTCCGCTTTGCGCAGATACAGGGGCGTGGTCGGCTGCGCACTGGCCAGCGAGTAAGGCGCGGCCATGGGCCAGCCGGCCGCTTCGGCAGTGCTGATCCGGGTACTCGTGTGCCGCATGCCCAACGGCTCGAACAACGTGCGCTGGAGCTGGTCCTGCCACGGCAGGCCGTTGTGCTGGTCCATCCAGATGCTGAGCAGGTTGTAGCCCAGGTTGGTATAGCGGAAGGTGCCGTGCGCCGCGTCCGGATCGCGTTGGGTTCCCGCCACCAGCGCCCGCCGCGAGGCGCTGTCGTGCACGCCGCTGAAGGCGGTGGCCCAGACCAGGGCGGTGTTGTCCACGCCGGCAGTGTGCGTGAGCAGATCGCGGACGGTGATCGCCTCGGCGTCCAGGCCATCGAAGCGTGTTTGCGGAAACATCTGCTGGAGTGACATCGCCATGTCGAGCTCGCCGGCGCCCTGCTTCTGCAGGGCGTTCAGCGCGAAGAACGGCTTGGTCGCCGAGGCGATGTAGAAGACAGTGTCAGCCGTGATCGGCGTGCCGGTCCCGATATCCGCGAGACCGTAGTAGCCTTCATGGATCACCTTGCCGCCCTTCACCACCACGACGGCGGTACCCGAAGGCAGGCCCGTGGCCGCCTTGGTCTGTTCGATGAGGGAGGACAGTGGGGCAAAATAGACAGGCGTGGCAGCGCGCACCGGAGACATCACGGCCACGGCAACGCCGGCACAGAGTGCCAGGATGCGTTTCATTCGAGGTCCTGTTGCAGGGGAGCCGCTGGCGACGCGGGCGGCAGGATGGCGACCTTACTTCAAACGGCGATCCAGCACGAAGTACACCACGTTGCCCAGCCCGGTCGCACCGAGCAGCAGGGCGATCGCGCCGGGGGTGACCCGGTCGATACCGAGCAGATCGACCAGGCCGAAGGCCAGCGCCAGGGTCAGCAACACGCAGCCCCAATGCAGCGAGGCCAGCCGCCGCTTGGTGGTGTCGCCGGCCAGCAGCGAGCGCACCAGCTCTTCCGAGCCGCGCGCTTCAACGATCCGGCGGCGCGTGTGGCCATCGACCACGCTCTTGATGGCATACACGATGCCGAGGATCAGGACGACGGGAAGAATCAGGTTGTAATCCATGGGGCGTTCGTTCCATTGAGGAGGGGCTTGTCCACTGAGATACGGCCAGGGCGGAATGGGTTGCACGGATCACGGTTGCAACCGATGGCGCACTCGACGTATCCCTATGGGGATGCGCACCCCGCCGCCCACCCCTGCCGACTGTCTGGACGCCGACCGGGCACTGGTCGCCGCTATTCTGTCGCGGCAGCCCGGCGCGTTCGAGCAGCTGGTGCGCGAGTATCAAGGGCTGTGCTGGCGAGTGGTCGACCGTATGGTCCGCCACCCCGACGACACCCGCGAACTGTGCCAGGAAGCCTTCCTGCGCATCCATCAGACGCTGCATCAGTACCGCGGCGAAAGCGCGTTGAAATCCTGGGTGGCACAGGTCGCCTATTCGATCGCCAAGCGCCACCTGGAACGGCGCCGTATTCCGCTGGTGGAGAACACCGTAAGCGACGACGGCACCGCGTTGATTGATCGGATCGGCGATGGCATCGATCTGGAAGCACGCACCAGCGAGCAGGACATCAACACCCACCTGCACGCGGCGATCAATGCCCTGCCCCCGCTGCAACGCACGCTGCTCACCCTCTATCATCTGGAAGAGATCTCCATCGCCGAGATCGCCATCCTGACCGACCTGGCCGAAGGCACCATCAAGAGCCATCTGTTCCGCAGCCGGAAACGGCTGCGCGAGCTGCTCGAATCCCGTATTGGAGTGCCCGCATGAGCACCGCAGATGATCCCCGTATCGACCCCGAGGAATGGCAGGCCCAGGAACGTGGCCTGCGCGCGGCGCTGAGTGGCCAGCGTGCTGCGCCGGACGCCGCCGACTATCTGCGCATCGCCCAGGCGATTGCCTCCGCACCGCAGAGTGGGCCGCCGATGCGCTTCGCCCGTGATGTCGCGCTGCGCATTGCCCGGCATGACGCCGGTATCGAGCGTTGGGTGTCACGGGTATTGCTTGCCTTGTTGGCACTCGCCGTCCTGGCCATCGGGGCGATGTTCGGCCCAGTGTGGTGGGGCGCGATCAAGCAGAGCGCCGGGCCGACAGCATCCGGCTGGCTGCTGGTGGTCGCAGGCTGCGTGGGCGTGTCATGGCTGGCCGGTCGCTGGCGCACACGTGTCCAGAAGCACCCAAGGGCTTCCAGCAACCGCCCTACACCACCTCCACCGAACTGCTCGCCTACATCCGCGCCGAGACCCCGGCCGACCGCCAGCAGCGGGTAACGGTCCTGTTCGAGAAGATCAGCTTCTACGACAACCGCGTCCTCACCGCGAGCGCGCAGAAGCGTGCCGATGCAACGTACGACGTCACTTTAACGCAGCTTCAGCGCGGGCCGTCGGCGAAGTCCTTGAGGATTTCGCCGACGCCGGACGGCGAGATTTCAAAGCCCAGCGATGTCCCCGGATTGATCACCACGCCGTAGCCGCCGGGGACGCGCTTGAGTACGTCCAGCATGAGCATGCGGATCGTGTGCGGGGCCTGCTGGCTGTGGAAACCGACGCGGCTCATATCGGTGAACACCGACACGTGCAACACGCCCTGCTTATCGAACAGCAGCGGATCGAAACCGCTGCCATCCGGCGTCACCAGGCTCCCGGTGAGCAGCACCACTTCGGACGCCACGAATGCCTTCATGAACAGGCCGATCGGCAGCTGACCATCCATCGCGGTCTTGAGCAGCGTTTCGATCGGGGTCTGGGGGGCGGCATCGTTCATGGAATGCAGGGGTATGGGTGGGGGCCGCTAGTGTACCGCCGGGGCTGTGGAGAGCCGGCCAGCGGCCGGCATTACGGGCGCGGTGGACCGCCGATCAGGTAGAGGTGGAACCGCGGGTCATCCTCGGCCAGCGCGACATGCGGCAGGCCAAGACGCGGCAGGGTCCGCAGCCAGTGGGCATGCGCAGCCACGTCGCCGCGGAACACTGCGAGCAGCCATTGCCCCTCGCCGGGGCGCACCAGTGCGTTGACCACGTAGGCCGCCAGGCCTTGCCGCCGGTACTTGGGAAGCACGAAGAGATCGGCCAGTTCGGGATAGTGGCGCCCGTCCCGTTCCACCCGGTCCACCAGCACGAAGCCGGCGAGTGCCTCGTCGACGAACAACAACCGCGCCCACTGCGGGGCGTTGCGCAGGGAGTCCTCGACATCGCTCCGATCACAGTCGAACAGGCCGTCGGAGCGAACTTCTTCTCCGCTCCAGGCCGACGCCTCGAAGTAGTAGAACTGCATCAGGTGGAACAGGCGCTCGGCGTCGTCGGGCGTCGCGGGGCGCAGGGACAGGCGTGACATGGAGAACGCACTCGAAAGGATCGCCTTGCGCGATCGCGAGCTCGATTGTAGTGCCCGGCCCACCGCGAACGGCAGACCGGGCATCACCCGGCTACTTTGCCAGACGCTTCGTGCGTGCCTGCTGATCGTCGACCGCCGCCTTCAACCGGGCCTGGAGCGCGGCCTGGTCGACCTGGGCATCCAGCACGAATACGCGCACGCCATGCGCAGGCACCTCGGCCTTCAATGATCCCTTGACCGTCTGGTTGGCGCCGCCCAGCGCGTCGCGCCAGGTCCCGGCCTGCAGATAGCGGCGCACCTCAAGGGTGCGGGCGGTGTCGCCCTTGTTGAGCAGCACCAGCGCGGTCTGGGCGGTATCGCCGTGCTGCAGCACGCGGAAGAACGCCGCTTCATCGCCCTGCAGCCGCTCGTTGACCTGCAGACCGCGCTGCAGGGCGGGTGTGGCCTCACGCAGTTTGGCGATGCGCTGCAGCGGCGCGTAGATCGGGCTGTTCGGCGCGTCGTCGACGCGCGCCTGGCCGAAGTAGGCGCGGTTGCCGGCATGCTCGGCGCGGCTGCGCATGAAGCCGGTTTCCGAGCCGTAATAGATCACCGGAATGCCGCGTGCGGTGAACAGCCAGTTGTGGGCGTCGATGAACCCGGCATCGTTCGCGTCCAGCCGGGCCATGTCGTGGTTGTCGTAGAAACTCATCAGCTCATACGGATTGGCGTACGGCCCATCCAGCAGATGCAGCGGCTCGGCCAGGGTTTCAAAGCCTTTCTGCTCCTTGCCGAATACGGACGACAACGCACCGCGCAGCGGGAAGTCCAGCACGCTGACGTTCGCGTTGGCAGGCCAGGTGTGCTCGGCGATCTTGCTGGCGTCGTAGTCGAACGCTTCGCCGAACATGAACATGCCCGGATGTTCGGCACGGATGCGGTTGACGAACGCATGCCACCACGGGTGCGGCAGCCAGCCGATGGTGTCGATCCGCAACGCATCCACGCCCTGCGCGGTCCACTGCAGGTACGCGCCCACCAGGTAGTCCATCAACGCCGGGTTGTGCTCGTTGAAATCGGAGAGCTCGGCCAGGTTGCCATCGAACATCGAGCCGTTCTTGCCGTCGACCGGGCCGATGTTGTTGTAGAAGGCGTGCAACGGGTTGTGGGCCGGGTCCAGCTGCTGCGGCGGGAGGTTCTGATGGTCGGCGATCAGCCGGCCGTCCTTGTCGAAGATCTGGCCGAACTGCGGCTGCGCCACCGGCATCGTCCACGCGGGCGAGCCATGGTTGCCCACGATATCCAGCACCACTTTCAGATCGGCGGCGTGCAGGCCGCGGGTGAAGGCAGCAAAGTCCAGGCCCTTGCTCGGCAGATGCTCGTCCAGCGTGTAGAAGTTGACGCCCCAGTAGCCGTGGTAGCCGGTCTTGCCGCGGTCGGTCAGGGTGCTGGTGCAGCTGATCGGCTTGCTGCCGGTGAAGGCCTGGTCCGGGTTGTCGATGATCGGGGTGATCCACACCGCGCCGAAACCCAGTTTGCGGATGTACGCGGCATTGTCGAGCACGCCCTTGAAGTCACCGCCGAGGTAGCCGATGTTGCCGTCCACCTTGTCCGGGCACGGCACCGGGATGTCGAAGGTGGGATGCGCGCCGCCCTGGTCACGCTGATCGTTGGACGGATCACCGTTGACGAAGCGGTCGGTGACCACGAAGTAGACCGCCTGGCTGGCGAACGGCTCACGCGTACCGACATAGTCCGGGCGCTCGACGGCCAGGGCGGGAGTGGCGGACAGCGCGAATGACAGGGCCAGCGACAACGACGAATACCGGGACATCAGACAACCTCCTGTTGGGATGGCACATACAGCACGCACAGGCCGGCCAGCAGCAGGCTGCCGCCACCGAGCGCAAGCACGTGCATCGGGTCGCCGCCCAGCCACGTGCGCAGCAGGAAGCCGAGTGCACTGGCCGCGACCAGCTGCGGAATCACGATGAAGAAATTGAACAGGCCCATGTAGATGCCCATCTTGGCCGCCGGCACGCTGTCGGACAGCAGCGCATACGGCAGCGACAGGATCGAGGCCCAGGCGAAGCCGACGCCGACCATGGACAGCAGCAGCCAATGCGGATCACGGATGAACAGCATCGAGATCAGCCCCAGCCCGCCCAGCCAGAGGTTGACCAGGTGGCTCCAGCGCAGGCCCAGTGCGCGCACCATCACCGGGATCAGCAGCGCGGCCAGTGCCGCGAAGCCGTTGTAGGCACCGAACAGCACGCCGACCCAGTTGGCGCCCTCGTTGTAGGCGGCAGAGCCGGTATCGGTGGAACCAAAATGGGTGCCGGCGACAGCGGCGGTGGTGTAGATCCACATCGCGAACAGCGCGAACCACGAGAAGAACTGCACCCAGGCCAGGCGACGCATGGTGCGCGGCATCGCACGCAGGTCGTCGACGATGGTGGCCAGCATGTTCGCCCCCGGCACACAGCGCGCCACCCCCAGCAGCACGCCATAGGCGATGCACAGGCCAGCCAGCACATACAGCATGCGGTCACCCTGACGCGCCGCGATGGCGGCGGCCAACACGATGCCCACCGCCACCCAGCCGCCGATCTGCGCCCACGGCGGCGGTCCGGCCACGCGCGCACTCTGGTGCACCGCGGACGGCTCGGCGTCATCGAAGCTGGCCAGCTCGGCCGGCGAGTATTCCCGGGTGCTGATCACCGTCCAAGTGATCGCCGCGAGCAGCACCGCCGCGCCGAAGTAGAACGCGTAGCGCACGGTATCGGGCACCTGCCCGGCTGCCGCCGTATTGGCGACGCCGAAGTGGGCCAGGATGAAAGGCAGGAAGCTGGCGACGATCGCACCGATGCCGATGAAGAAGCTCTGCATCGCAAAGCCGGTCGGCCGTTGCCGTGGGGCCAGTTGATCGCCGACGAACGCGCGGAACGGCTCCATCGATACATTGATCGAGGCATCCAATACCCACAGCGTACCCGCGGCGATCCACAGCGTCGGCGAGTTCGGCATCACCAGCAGGGCGAGCGTGGTCAGCACCGCACCGATCATGAAGAACGGACGGCGGCGGCCCCAGCGCGTCCAGGTGCGGTCGGACAGGTAGCCGATCACCGGCTGCACCAGCAGACCGGTCAATGGCGCGGCGATCCACAGCCCAGGCACCGCGTCCATCGGCGCGCCGAGCGTTTCGAAGATGCGGCTGGCATTGGCGTTCTGCAGCGCGAAGCCGAACTGGATGCCAAGGAAGCCGAAGCACATGTTCCAGATCTGCCAGAACGACAGCGTTGGTTTGGGCGACCGGCTCATCGGCGCGGCTCCGTCGAGGCCGCGACCGGCATCAGGGTCAGCGCGGACACGCGGGCCTGATTGAGCACGCCCTCACTGCCGCCCTTGCCGCCGTTGTACTGCGCGAAGTGGGTCAACGCGCTGATGTTGAAGCCCTCGTCCAACGTGATGCGGCAGGCGCGTGCCGGCAGCTCGAATTCAACCGCCGTGGAGTCCTGTTCGCCCACGCTGTGCGGCATCACGATGGGGCGGCGCTGCTCCGGTTGACCCTCGCATTGCAGCACCAGCGTCTTCACCGCTGCGGTCACACCGGTGTTGATCGGGCCGTTCGGGTTGTCGTAGCGCAGGCGTGCACGCCAGCGGCCGGCGGTCGGTGCGGTCCACTGCCAGTGCCTGTCGCCGGCCAGCACCTGCTGCGGGCCGATGCAGGTCATCGGGCTGTGCAGCGATTCCAGAGTGCCCTCCCGGCGGGTCAGGCTCAGGCAGTGACTGGCACCGTCCCTGGCAATCGTGGCGACACCCCGTGTGGGCGTCAGCGTCTGGCCGTCGCGCCACAGCACGTGCCCGGCGGGCACCGGGATCTGCCAGCCTGCCGTCGTTTCACGCGGCACCGGGGCAGCGGGGGTGGCCGGGGCGAACACCGCCGAGGGACGCAGGATCGCTGGTGATGGCGTCGCGCCCGTGGCATGCAACGGCACCAGCTGCACCGTGGTGATGCTGCCATCGCGCTGGATGTCACCCGCCACCAGCAGCTCGCCGGCAAGCCGCTTCGGTCGCACCAGTACGTATTGCTGTTTGCCGTCGTCCAGGCGGATGCGGTCATGCTCACCGAACAGTGTCGGCACCAGCGACACCGGCAGCTTCGGCGCGATGCGGCCATCGTCTTCCACGCCGAACACGCCTTCCAGCACCATCGAGAGGTACCCGGCCACCGACCACAGCTGCCGCGGCGAATTGACCACCGGGCCGCTGAGCACGCCTTCATCGACATGCACCGCCAGCGTGCGCATCTCGTAGTTTTCCATGTTGGAGCCGGCCAGCGCGGTGCTGCGCATCAGCGATTCGATTTCCATGGCGATGCGCGGCGCATCGTCCAGCCGGCGCGCCGCGCGCAGCGAGTACGCGCTGACGAACGGCCAGATGCCGCGGTTGTGGTAGATCGGCTGCTGCGCTTCCTGCGGCCAGACGACCGGGCTGCCACCGGCCACGGCCGGGTAGTTCGCCAGCGCGCGGCGTGCGCGATCGGCCGGGAACACATCGGCCAGCACGCCCAGCGAGAGCGCGAGCAGATCGTACTTGGCGTACGGCACCGGGTGGGCCGCCTCGCCGATGTAGCTCATGTACTGGCCGGCATCCTCGCGCCAGAAGCGTGCATCGACCTGGCGGGCCAGTGCATCCGCCCATTGTCCATAGGTGGTGGCGCGCGCATCGCCGCGCTGGCGTGCCAGCTGCTCGGCCAGCCGCAGCGCTTGGTAATGCAGCACGTTGGTGGACAGCGCAAAGGACTCGGCGATGAAGCGCACATCCTCGCGGGTCCAGTCCGGGTAGGTCTGCTCGCGCCAATCCAGGAACGAGGTCTCACCGCGATACAGCCCGACCCGCGCATCGAACACTGCCTCGCGATCCTGCGCGAGGGTGGCCTGCAGTGCCTGCCAGACCTGGTCGGCAAACGCCGCGTCATCCAGCAGCCCGCGTGCGGCCAGGAACCACACCACGCGATCACTGCTGATCGGCCAGCTGCCGCCGGAGCCGGTGTCCTGTGCCACGAACAGCCCGGGGGTGTGGCCGTCGCGCGCGGTGGACAGTTTGAACTGCAGCGACTGGCGCGTGCGCACCGGATCCAGACGCGACAGCGCCAGATCAGCGGCGAAGCTCACATCGCGGGTCCACACGTAGGGCCAGCGTTCGCCGGTCTGGAAGCAGGCACAAGGAACCGGCTTGCCGTGATTGAAGGCGGGGTCGCGGATCGCCTCCACGCGGTCGGCATCCATTTCCTGCTGGGCGAGCCCGAACAGCGCATCGAACAGCACACTGCCGGTTTCGCTGCGCATCGGCTGCGCGATGACGCGCACCTCGCCCTGCGGCGCATGCAGACGGTAGCCACCCTCAGCGGCGGTCTCGGCGCGCGCATGGCGGCCGTCGAAATCCAGGTCGGCCGCACGGGCGGTGGACCCCATCGCTGCCCCGAGGGCAACGGTCAGGCAGATCATCTTCAGCATCGAAGTGGCGAACCGGCTTGCGCCTGTTGCCTCCCTCCCCTTTGCTCGCGTTGTAGGTCCGCACCGCCTCGCGGCAATGCGCTCGCGGCCCCCTCCCAGGGTGCCTTGGGCCCATGGTAGACGGCACGCCGCAGCCTGCATCGAGCTGCATACGTATTCATGGCCAGGGCGGTCGGCAATCGTGACCGCATCGCTATAGTCCGGGGGTGTTTTCGGCCGCCTTGGGAGGGGAAATGCCGTCACTGTCGCATCCAACAGACGGGCCTTTCGCACGTCGTCGCCTGCCCCTGCTGGGCTGGATCCTCTGCGCATTCAGCGCCACTGCCTTCGCCGAGCCGGTCACCGTGGCCAGCGTCGACTCGCCCGGCAAGGTGCTGCGCGTGTCACTGCAACTGGACGGCGGCACCCCCAGCTATCGGGTTGAACGTTTCGGTGAGGCCGTGGTGGACACCTCCAAGCTCGGCTTCCAGCTGCGCGATGGCCGCCTGGACCGGGATCTTGCCGTGGTTGGCCAGCAGTCGCGCAGCGTCGATGAGACCTGGGAACAGCCGTGGGGCGAGCGCCGGCTTACCCGCAATCACTTCAACGAAGTGGTCGTGCAGCTGGCCGAACGCAGTGGCGCCAAGCGCCGCATCGATCTGGTGTTCCGGGTCTATGACGACGGCCTGGGCTTCCGCTACCACTTCCCTGAGCAGCCGGGCATGCGCGAGGCGATCATCGACGATGAGCTGACCGAGTTCGCGATCGCACCGACCTCCACCGCCTGGTGGATTCCGGCCGGTGAGCCGATTCACTACGAATATCTCTACCAGCGCACGCCGCTGGATCAGGTGCCACTGGCACATACGCCGATGACGCTGCGCAGCCGCGATGGTCTGCACATCGCCATCCACGAAGCCGCGCTGGTGGACTACGCCGGCATGTGGCTGCGCCGCACCGAGGGCCAGCGCCTGCGCGCGCAGCTGTCGCCCTCGGCGGAAGGCTGGAAAGTGCGGCGCAGCCTGCCCTTCAATACCCCGTGGCGCACACTGCAGATCAGCGACACCGCCGGCGGACTGGTTGAGTCCAGCCTGATCCTCAACCTCAACGAGCCCAACGTGCTGGGCGACGTCAGCTGGGTGAAGCCCTCCAAGTACCTGGGCGTGTGGTGGTCGATGCACCTGGATGAGGAGAGCTGGGCCACCGGCCCACGGCACGCCGCGACCACGGCCAAGACCAAGCGCGTGATCGACTTCGCCGCCCGGCATGGTTTCCGCGGCGTACTGGTGGAAGGCTGGAATCCGGGCTGGAACGGTGACTGGGTCGGCAATGGCTACGCCTTCGATTTCACCCGGCCCACCGCGGACTTCGATATCGAGGCCCTGTCGGCTTACGGCGCGAAGAAGGGCGTGCACCTGATCGGCCACCATGAAACCGGCTGCGCGATCGAACACTACGAAGATCAGCTCGGCGCGGCGCTGGATCTGTATGCGCGGCTGGGCGTGGATTCGTTCAAGAGCGGCTACGTCTGCGACGACGGCCAGGTCGACCGCCGCAACCCGGCCGGTGGCCCGCTGTGGCGCGAGTGGCACGACGGCCAGTTCATGGCCCGCCATCACCTCAAGGTGGTGCAGGAAGCAGCCAAGCGGCATATCTCGGTGAATCCGCACGAGCCGATCAAGGACACCGGCCTGCGCCGCACCTACCCGAACTGGATCAGCCGGGAAGGCGCGCGTGGCATGGAATACAACGCCTGGGGCCAGCCGCCGAACCCACCCGAGCACGAGGTCAACCTGGTGTTCACCCGCATGCTGTCCGGGCCGCTGGATTACACCCCCGGCATCCTGAGCCTGAAGGGCCGCGGCGGTCAGGCGATCCCCAGCACGCTGGCTCGCCAGCTCGCGCTGTACGTGACGCTCTACAGCCCGATCCAGATGGCCGCCGACCTGCCCGAGCACTATGAGCAGCACCGTGAGGCCTTCCGCTTCATCGAAGACGTCGCGGTGGACTGGGACGACACCCGCGTGCTCAACGGCGAGGTGGGCGACTACGTGACCATCGTGCGCAAGGACCGCCACAGCCGCGACTGGTTCCTGGGCAGCATCACCGACGAACACGGCCGCGTGCTGCCCGTTTCGCTGGGCTTCCTGGAGCCGGGTGTGCGCTACCGCGCGGAGATCTACCGCGATGGCGACGGCGCCGATTTCCGCAGCAATCACTTCGCCTTCGTGCGCGAAACCCGCGAGGTCACCAGCGCCGACGCGCTGGCGCTGGTGCTTGCGCCCGGTGGCGGCCAGGCGATCCGTTTTACGCCGCTGTAGACCTGATCAGAGGTGGCCTCGACATCGCCCCGTGACGTGTAGTGCCGGCCGCTGGCCGGCTCCTGCATCTGCATGGCATCCCGGGGATGCCATGCAGA
>NZ_JASCOO010000034.1:0-38772 GCF_029959485.1 Stenotrophomonas sp. PS02301 | reverse complement strand
CCGGGGCCCCGCCCACCCCCCCCCGCAGGGGGGGGGGCCGCCCCCGGGGCCCCCCCGAGCCTCAACCGGCCAGCGCCTGCGCTGTCACCCGCACCGGCCGCGCGTGGTCATCCATGTGCAGGGTCACCGCCTTGCCATCGGCCAGCAGGGATGCCACCGCAGCGCTCGCGCCCAGGTCGTGCGCCATCTCTTCACGGGTCACATCGTCATGCGGCAGCCGGCGCTCCTTGCCCGAAAACCGCATGCGGTTGTACTCGGCCCAGGCGATCAGCAGCGCTGCGCAGCACACCAGCATCACCGGCAGCGCGATGACCACGAACGGATCGACCGTCTGCTTCTGTTCGTACAGCTGCGCCCAGGCCATCCGCCCGCCGAGCAGCCAAGAGATCAGCGTCACCAACGGTGCCCACAGGTAGAAGTAGAACGCCCAGAAGGCGATGGTCACAAAGCCCCAGGCAGTACGCTGCAGGCGTGGCTGCTGGCGCGGTTTCTGGATCAGCCGCGAGTCGAAGCGGCGGGTGGATTTGACAGTGTTCATCGGATACCCCGGTCAGGACTGACCCAGACCGCGCGCTTGCCACGACGCTTGAAGATCGTCTTGGGGAACGCCACCAGGGTCGTGAACAGACTGATGAGCCAGTACGCCATCGGGTACCAGATCACCCAGAAGTAATTACGTCCAATATGCGTTTCGTAACGTCGGTCGATGATCAGGCTGCTGGCGAACTGCAGCAGGCAGACCAGCGCCAGGATCACGCCATGCCACTGCGGCAGCAGCGTGGCGATGTACAGCTCGGGCGGCAGCGTCATGAACTTGCCCAGTGCCCACAGCACGATGATGGCCAGCATCGTGTACGCCCACAGCACGCTGAGGATGTACTCCAGCAGCACGCCCCACATGCGGCGCTTGCGCCAGTGGAACAGCGAGCCGCCATGCCGCAGCAGCACTTCCACGCCGCCCTGGGCCCAGCGCAGGCGCTGCCGCCACAGCCCCTTCAGCGTTTCCGGCATCAGGATGAAGCACAGCGCATTGGGCTCGTAGCGGATGTCCCAATGATCCAGCTGCAGGCGCCAGCTGATGTCGATGTCCTCGGTGACCATGTCGTCGGACCAGTACCCGATCCGATGCAGGGCAGTACGGCGGAACGCGGCGATCACCCCGGAGATGGTGAAGATGCGCCCATACACCCGCTGCGCGCGCTTGATCATGCCGATGATCGAGGAGAACTCGGCCACCTGCAGCCGGCCCAGCAGGGTGGAACGGTTGCGGATGCGCGGGTTGCCGGTGACCGCGCCCACGCGCGGGCCGGAGGTCAGGTGCCAGACCATCCAGTGGGTGGCGTACTCCTCCAGCATCGCATCGCCATCGATACACACCAGGAACTCCGAGCGTGCCGCCAGTGCGCCCATGCGCAGCGCATTGGCCTTGCCCAGATTGCGGTCCAGATGCACCACGCGCAGGCGTGGGTGAAGGGCGGCCAGGGCATCCAGCCGTGCCCCGGTATCGTCGCTGCTGCCATCGTTGATGGCGATGACTTCGAAGTCCGGGTAGTTCTGCTTCAGCGCCGAACCGAGGGTGTCGTCCAGGTTCTCCGCTTCGTTGTGGCACGGGATCAGGATCGACGCGAACGGATACTCGGCCATCGGCGGCGGATCATCACGGTCGCGTGCCTTGCGTTCACGCCGGAAGAAGTAATACAGGCCGCCGGACATCCAGAAGAACGCCATCACCATCGGGTAGAAGAAGGCGAACTGGAACAAGGTGTAGAGAAGAGGATGCATGGCGACCTCACTTTTCCTCGTACGGGAAGCTGCGGGCCGACATGGCCGCGCGCGCGTCATACGTGGAGGGACGTCCGGCGATGAAGTCATCCGGATACCAGGCGAAATGACGCACGCCCTGCGCCTGTAGACGGCGGATCTGCGCGCGCAGGCGGTCGCCGGGGATCGGCTTGCCGGTGCGCCAGTCCAGCGTCTGCAGCTCGAACATCGTCTGCGACAACTGCGGATCGTGTTGCTTCACCGCCACCACCAGCCGGTCCAGCCAGCGTTCCGGGCTGCGGCTGCCTTCCATCCACGGCATCGCCATCAAGGCGGTGTGGTCGTAGGCCTTGTTGAACAGGTCCAGGCGCTGGGCGAACCAGCTCGCGCTCTGCGGTTCCAGCACGGGCTGGGCATACAGGTTGCGCACGGTGCCCAGCTTCGGCCGCCAGCGCTGCGCGGCGGTGCGCAGCTCCAGCGTGAAGTCGATCAGGGCCTGGGTACGTGCACCGTCATCGCCTTCCTGCGGCAGCTGGGTCAGCTCGGTGTCGCGCAGGTAGGCGTCATCGTGGAAGAGCAGGCCCTCGAAGTACGAGTTGATCGCGAGGTCTTCGTAGATGTCATCGATGATCTTGCGGACCTGGGGCCGGGTGAAGTCCAGCCGGAAGATGCCGTCGCTTTCCGGGCTCTCGATGGCCAGCGCCTTGCGGATGGCCGGATCCTTGAGCTCGTAGCCCAGCACCGGCAGCCACGCAAACACCTTCACCCCGGCGCGCGTCTTGAGCTGCCATGCCACGCGGTTGAACAGGTCCGCACGCATCGGCAGATGGCGGTTGGGGAAGTACAGCGCATCGGCCGAGCCGTTGCCGTCCGGATCGGCGAAGGCCTGCAGGAACACGTGGGTCGGGCCGATCTTCTTGACCCGGTCGATCAGCGCATCCAGGTTCTTGCCCTGTTGCACCGGGTCGGCATCGTAGACCGCATCCAGGTCGATCTGCAGCGCCCGCATGCCATCGCGTTCGACATCGCGGCGCAGTTCATAGGCCAGCTGCACCACGGTCGGGTTGTTGGTCACCAGCAACCGGGCCAGACCGTGCAGATCACGCTTGACCGGCGTGCTGCGCCCTTCCAGATCGAACGAGACCGGCATGCCCAGCTGCTCGGCGATGTCGTTGCTCAGCGCGTTGTAGGCCGCGTACGGCCACACGATCGCCTTGGGGCTGACGCCGACATTGCGCTGGATGCGCTCCACGCTGCGGCCCAGGTCGGCGCGCAGGCGGGTCTCGTACTCGGCCGCGGTTTCATAGGTCCTGCGGGCCGGATCGTAGGTCCGGGTGATCACCGCCGGGGTGGAGTTGCCCTGCGGATTGGACTGCACGCCATGGTGCAGGTTGTCGGTGTGGCTGGCCAGTTCGATCAGTCCGCTTTTCTGCATCTCGCGCAGCTGCGCCCAGGTCAGGAAATCATCGCGGGTGAACGGGCGGTAGCCGTAGTCGATCTGGCGCCCGGCCGGCATGTCCACGTAGTCGGTGATCACCGCGACCAGCGCCGGATAGTTGTAGGCGCGCAGCAGCGGGAAGACCTTGCTGTACACGCTGCGCAGGCCGTCATCGAAGGTCAGCAGTACCGGCTTGGGCGGCAGCGGCGTGCCGCCCTGCGAGGCGGTGATCAGCTGCGACAGCGACACCGGGTGATACTCATGCGCGGACAGCCAGTCCAGGTGTGCGGCGAAGTTCTGCGTGCTCACGGCATACGCGTCCGGGTCGCCGCGGGCGGCCACCTCGTCGCGGATGTCGTGGTAGCTGAGTACCAGCAGCCCGTTGTCGGCGGCATCAAGTACGGCCGGCGGTTGCTGTGCCTGGGCCGGCAGCACCGCGGTGAGCAGGGCCAGCAACAGCCAGCGGGTCCAGCGCTTCAAGTCCATGTGCCGCATGTCATTCTCCCCACCGCAGGCCGGCATCCAGGCCGATGTGTCGTTCACGCTGTCCGTCATAGACCGGTCGCGACCAGCGGATGCCGTACTCGAAAATGCGGCCTTCGCCGAGCTGCCACTCATGGCGGTACTCGGCCGAGGGCACGATCGCGCTGCCATAACCCTGCTGCCAGTACTGGCCCGCGGAGACGGTCAGGCGATGTCGGAAGTGGCGTTCGTAGTGGCGCCATAACTGCTGGTCCACGCGCAGGCCGATCTCCACCGAGTGATCCTCGGAGGGATTGAAATAGGGCACGTCATCGCGGCTGCCGCGGCTGGCATACACGCTGCCCAGACCGTCCAGGAACACCGTCGGCCGGGTCATCAGGCGCTGCTCGATGGCGGTGCTGACGGTATCGCGACGGTTGCCGTCGTCGTAGCGGAACTGGCTGGCCCCCACGCTCCAGTGGGTGCGCTCGTCGCGGCGATAGTCGGCAGCCAGTGCGATGCTGTCGGCGGTGATGCCCGACACGCGTGCCTGCATCGAGGCATCCGGGTCATTGCGTGCGGCAGTGATGCCGGCATGCCATTGATCGCTGAACTGCCAGCCGAACCCGGCGCTGAGGCCGGTATCGCCGATGTGGTCGTTGGCGCGGTTGACGAAGGCTTCGGCATCGGCGCGGCCGTAGCGGTAGCGCGTGCCCGCACCGATCCGCAACGGGTCGATGGTCTGGTCCTGGAAATCCACGCTGCGCCGATCGGCGAACGCGACCAGGCGCCAGCGGTCGTCCAGCACCGGGGACTGCACTTCCACGCCGTAGCGGCCGTCATCATTGCCCAGCGGCGATGCACCGCCACCGCCGGAGCTGCGCCCACCTTCAGCGTAGGCATGCCATTGCCAGCCACGGTGCGCACGCCAGCTGCGGTCCATGCGTTGCACGGAGGGCTGGTTGGGGTAGGCGGCAAGCAGCGTGTCGTGGACCGGTCGCGCCAGGTCATCGCGCTGCACCTGTACATAGGCGTCGTACTGACCCAGGCGCGCAGGTACGTCGCGCGGGTCCAGCGTGTTGGCCATGCTGTAGCGCTCCAGCGCCCTCCGTGGCCAGCCACGCATCAGGTAGATGTTGCCCAGCGAGGACTGCGTGCCGGTGTTGCCCGGGCCGATCTCGACCATCTTCTCCAGATCGCGCTGGGCGGTGGGCAGGTCGCCACTGTAGGCACGCACCATGGCCAGGTTGAGGTCGGCCTCGTAGCGCGGCCAGTTCGCATAGGGTGCCTTGGCACCGTTCGCCCAGCGCCACGCGGGCTCATCGGCCTGCCACTTCTTCAGCAGGGCGATCGCGGTGTCGGCCTGCTCGTCCTCCAGATACGCATAGGCCAGTTCCGAGCGCGCCTGCGGCAGCGACGGATCGGCTTTGAGCGCGGCGTCCAGCACCGGGATCGCCTCGGCCGGATGCTGCGTGGCCATCAGCGAATCGCCGACGGCGGCCAGCAGATAGTTCGGCACCGGGTGGCCCTCGGCGAGCAGCGTGCGGTACTCCTCGCGCACCTGTGCATGACGCCCCAGCCGGTTGAGCAGGATCAGCCGGTCATAGCGGATCCGCAGTGGGGCCTGCTGCACGGGGGTGCCATCGCGTTCGAGGTACTGCTGCATCTGCACCAGCGCGGCATCGGCTTCATCCAGGCGGGTGTCCTCGCTGGGGCCATAGGCCAGGCTCCAGCCCACCAGCTTGGCCAGGTAATTGCCTTCCAGCCGTTCTTTCTGTGCCGCATCGAACAGGGTGGGGCGCGCCAGATACAGCTGCCAGGCGCGGTGCGCGTTGCCGATGTCCGCCAGGGTCAGCACCTGCAGGCGATACAGCAGTGCGTCGTCGGGCGATTGCACCCGTGCCCGCTCGATCGCGGCCAGTGCATCCAGCCAATGGGCCTGGTCGCGGTAGTGGCCGATCTCGGCCAACGCGTCAGCCTGCGGGTCGGCGGCTGCGGTGGCCGGAGTGGAGAAAGCGAGTGCGGCGCATGCCAGGCCGACGCTGAGCGCCAGCGGCCGATGGTCGTACATGGAACCCCCCTTGGAGCATCCTTTCAAAGGTGTGTTGCGTCAAAAGTGTGACGCACATCACATGCCAATCGTGCCTGACTGCGCAGTTGTTGCCAAATCGTTAATGGCCGGGCACGGCCGATCAGCCCCCGGGTAGAACCCGGAGGGGAAGGCAAGCCATTGAATTGCTACGGATTCAGACCATGTCGCCAACATGGACAGCGCACTCCATTGCCATGAAGCTGTTCAGCCGGCTGGCGACGCCAGAGGCTCCGAACACTGCCCGGTGCAGCCCACCGGGTCAGTTAGCGACACGCTACGTCAGCAGTTGCGCACAGCGCGTGTAGATGGACGCGCCGGGGCGCTTACCACTGGTCTTCGAGCTTCTGCGGTTTGCAGGCGACCCACGAGGCGCACAACAGCACCACCGCGCACAGCACCAGGAATCCGAACGGCAGGTGCCAGCCACCGCTGACCGCGTGCAGCCAGCCGAACAGGAACGGCCCCAGGCAGCTGAAGGCATAGCCCACGCCCTGCATGAAGCCGGACAACGCCGCCGAGCCGGCCGGCGTACGCGTGCGCAGGTTGATCAGGGTCAACGCCAACGGGAACGTGGACGGCCCGATGCCGAGCAGCACCGCCCACAGCCACGGGGCCTTCATCGGGGCGAACAACAGGCCGGCGAAGGCGATCAGAAACGCGCTGAAGCCGATCAGCACCAGCCCGAAAGGATTGCGCAGGCGCACGGCCAGGGCCGGCATGGTCAGCGATGGCAGCAGGCCGCAGGCCGCGAAGATCGCCACCATGATGCCGCCGAATGCCGGTGTTGCACCGGCCTCGACCACGATCCGCGGCAGCCAGGTGAACATCGAATAGGTCATCAACGAGGTCATGCCGAACATCAGGGTCATGCCCCACGCCAGCGGGGTCTTCCAGACCTTGCCGTGCGGCGCGCTGGAGGGATCGTTGGCAGCGCTGATCGTGTCCGGGTGCGGACGGGCCCGGGAGAGCATCAGCCACGGCAGTGCCGCAGCCAGCGACATCAGCGCCCAGATGCCCAGCGATACGCGCCAGCCCACCTGCTGCGCGACGGGTACCGCCAGCAGGGCCGGCATCATCGTGCCGATCTGCAGCACGGTGATGTAGAGCGTGCTCATGGTGCCCACGCGGTTGGCGAAGTAACGCTTCACCAGCGGCGGTACGACCACGTTGCCGATCCCCATGCCGGCCAGCGCCACCACCGAGCCGAACAGCAGGCTGCCCACGCCGCCGGCCATCGAGCGCAGCAGCAGGCCCACGGTGGCCAGGCTCATCGCCAGCAAGGCGGTGCGCTCCAGGCCCAGGCGGCGCGCCACTGCCGGGGTGGTCACGCCGAACAGCGCGAAGGCGGCCGTCGGCAGCATGCCGAGCACGCCGGTCATGGTGGTGCCGAAGCCGAAGGTCTGGCCGAGCACATCCAATAGCGGGGTCAGCGAGGTGACCGCGGTGCGCAGGTTCAAGGCCGCCAGCAGGATGGCGGCAAAGGCCAGCAGGCGTCCGTGCAGCAAGGACTGGGACGGTGAAGTGGGGTGAGTCATCAGCATGGTTCCTGACAGGTGGCGCACCGCGGCCTCAGGCACGCGGGTGCAACGGCAGAGACCGGCCAGCGGCCGGCATCTGCGGGGTAGGGGACTGGGCCGCCGCCGAAGGCGGGGCCAGGACCGGCCATTGTACGGGTTCGATCCCGACAGGTCCCTCATCGAGGCCCTCGGCAGGCGCTACGTGTGAAAACGTCTTCACAACAAGGGTCGCGCGATCTCCTTCCATGTGAGCTACGTCAAAAAAATGACTATTTAGGAAAATACCTACACGCCGACGGGTGATTGTCCTACCGAGTGAGTGGGGTTTTTGACGGTTTTCATGTCGCAAATAGCTCTTAAATTGGCGGGCCTCCATAGGGGCGGTCTATAGCGAACGATGGTTCGTGCCAGCCCACGTTCGAGATCCTGCATGCCAAACAACGTATTCCCCACCCCGGCTCGCGCCGGTACTCACGGCGCTTCCCCGCGCGCATGGCTGCTGGCCCCGCTGGCGGCCGCGCTCGCCCTGATCTGCACGCCCGTGCACGCCCAGCAGCTGCCTGCCCCGGATCAGGAACTGCTCCGCCAGCAGGAGCGCGAACGCGCGCTGCGCGAGCAGCTTGAAACCCGGCCCGATGCGCGCCTGCAGGAAGCACCGGTAGCGGCCCCGGAGCGGCTGCCCACCGATGAGGCCCCCTGTTTCGTGATCGAACGCATCACCTTGGGCGGTGAGCAGGCCGAGCGATTCCAGTGGGCGCTGGCTGCGGCCAACGTCAAAGGCGACCCGGCGCTTGGCCGTTGCCTGGGCACCACCGGGATCAACGTGGTGATGTCGCGCGTGCAGAACGCCATCGTGGAACGCGGCTTTGTCACCACACGCGTGTTGGCCCAACCGCAGGACCTGACCACCGGCACGCTGGAGTTGACCGTCGTACCCGGCACGCTGCGCCAGATCCGGTTCGCCGAGGGCACCCATCGCGACGCCACCTTGTGGAATGCGATCCCCGCGCGCAGTGGCGACCTGCTCAACCTGCGCGATATCGAACAGGGACTGGAGAACTTCAAGCGCGTGCCGACCGCCGAGGCCGACATCCAGATCAGCCCGGCCGAAGGTGCCGACGCCGCGCCCGGGCAGAGCGACCTGGTCGTGCAGTGGTCGCAGCAGCGGCTGGTGCGCTTCAACCTGAGCCTGGACGATTCCGGCAGCAAGGCCACCGGCAAGACCCAGGCCGGTGCGACGATGTCGCTGGACCACGCGCTGCGCCAGAACGACCTGTTCTACGTCAACCTCAACCATGACGTGTTCAGTGGCGGCAAGCGCGGCACCAAGGGCTTCACGTTCCACTACTCCATGCCCGTCGGCTACTGGCTGTTCGGCGCCACGCGCAGCGGCTACGAATACGAGCAGACCGTGGCCGGCAACCAGCAGTCGTATCTGTACAGCGGCGAAAGCTACAACGCCGAAGTACGGGCAACGCGCCTGCTGTTCCGCAACGCGAGCAGCAAGACCAGCATGTACCTGCGCGCGTGGGAGCGCGACTCGCGCAACTTCATCGACGACACCGAAATCCTGGTGCAGCGCCGGCGCATGGGCGGCTGGGAACTCGGCCTGAACCACCGGCATTTCATCGGCCAGGCCACGCTGGATGGCACCGTCGGCTTCCGCCGCGGCACCGGGGCATTCGGCTCGATCGCAGCGCCCGAGGAACTGTTCGGTGAAGCCACCTCGCACCCGAAGATCTACTTCGCCGACGCCCAGCTGAGCGTCCCGTTCCAGCTGGGCCAGCAGCGCCTGCGTTACACCGGCAGCTGGCGCGCGCAGTGGAACCGTGGCGGGCTGGTGCCGCAGGACCGCTTCGCGATCGGTGGCCGCTACACCGTGCGCGGCTTCGATGGCG
The DNA here is from genome assembly GCF_029959485.1 of Stenotrophomonas sp. PS02301. NCBI lineage: Bacteria > Pseudomonadati > Pseudomonadota > Gammaproteobacteria > Lysobacterales > Lysobacteraceae > Stenotrophomonas > Stenotrophomonas sp. PS02301. Next base: position 29,604 of record NZ_JASCOO010000034.1, on the reverse strand, counting down.
AGATGTCGCTGATGGGCGAACGCGGTTGGCTCATCCGCAACGACATCGGCCTGGCACTCGGCGGTGGGCAGGAGTTCTACGTCGGCGCCGATTACGGCCATGTCGGCGGCAGCGCCACGCAATGGCAGCTGGGCAATGACCTCGCAGGCACGGTGATCGGCCTGCGCGGGTCCTATCGCGGCCTGTATTGGGACGGCTTCGTCGGCGCCCCGTTGAACAAGCCGTCTGGCTTCCAGAACGCGTACACGGTCACCGGATTCACCCTGAGCTGGTCGTTCTGATTTCAGTGCGGGCGCGTTCGCGCCGCACCGACCGCACGCACACAAAGGAATTGTAATGAACAAGCATCTGTACCGCCTCGTGTTCAACCACGCCCTCATGCTCTGGCAGGTCGCCGCGGAAATCACCCCGCGCCCCGGCGGCGCCGGTACCGGGCAGGATGGCGATCGCACGGCGGCACTGCGCCCGATGGCCTTCGCGTTGTGGGTGATGCTGGGCTGGGTCGGCGTGAGCGGCCTGGCCGCGGCGCAAGTGGTGGCCGATCCGAACGCGCCCGGCAACCAGCGCCCGACCGTGCTGGAAACCGCCAACGGCACGCCGCAGATCAACATCCAGACCCCCAGTGCGGCGGGTGTCTCGCGCAATACCTACCAGCGTTTCGATGTCGACCAGCAGGGCGCCATCCTCAACAATTCGCGCGGCAACACGCAGTCCCAGCTCGGTGGCTGGGTACAGGGCAATCCGTGGCTGGCCGGTGGCACCGCACGGGTGATCCTCAACGAGATCAACGGCGCCAACCCGAGCCAGCTGCGCGGCTACGTGGAAGTTGCCGGCGACCGTGCGCAGGTGGTGATCGCCAACCCCGCTGGTATCGATTGCGATGGCTGCGGCTTCATCAACGCCAACCGCATCACCCTGACCACCGGCACGCCGACGTTCAACGGCGGCGCGTTGGAGGGCTATCGCGTGCAGGGCGGGGCAATCCATATCTTTGGCGCCGGCATGGATGCCAGCCGGGTCGACTACACCGATCTGATCGCGCGCTCGGTGCAGCTCAATGCGGGCCTCTGGGCACAGCAGCTGCAGGTCACCACTGGCGCCAATACGGTGAGCGCCGATCTGAGCCGCGTGCAGGCCCAAGCGGCCGACGGCAGCACGCCGCAGTACGCGCTCGACGTCGCCCAGCTCGGCGGCATGTATGCCAACAAGATTCTGCTGATGGGCACCGAACATGGTGTAGGCGTGCGTAACGCCGGCAACCTCGGCGCGCAGACCGGCGAGCTGGTGGTCACCGTCGATGGCCGGCTGGAGAACACCGGCAAACTGCAGGCGCGCGACGATACCCGCATCGCGGCCAGCGGCGGTGTGCGCAACGAGGGCCTGGTCAGTGCCGGGCGCGAATTGAAGCTGCACACCGGGCAGGACCTGGACAACCGGGGCGGCCAGCTCAACGGCACCCGCCTGGACCTGGAGGCGGCCTCGCTGGTCAACCGCGGCGGCAGCATCGAACAGGCCGGCGTGCAGGCGCTGGCGGTAGAGAGTGGGCAGCTGAACAACCGCGACAAGGGCAGCATCGGCGCGCTGGCCCAGCAGGATGGCACCGCACCGACGACGCCAGGCACGGGGGAAGGCACGGGCAACCCAGGAACACCGGGTACCGGCAACGGCAGCACCGACGGCAGCGCGCCGGGCGTGATTCCGCCGACCACCGCGCCGCTCGCGCAGGGCCGCGTGGTGATTGCCGGCCTGCTCGACAACGATGCCGGCGCGGTGCTGGCCGGTGGCGATATCGATCTGCGCGCCAGTGGGTTGGACAACGACGGCGGCAGCATCGGCGTGCGCGACCTGACCGTGAACGGTGGTGTGCTGTCCAATCGGCAGGGCGAACTGACCACCCAGCGCGACCTGCGCGTGCAGGGCCAGGCACTGCACAACGACGCGGGCGCATTGAATGTGGGCGGCGCCCTCGATGTGCGCACCACGCAGCTGTCCAACCGCAGCGGCAAGATCACCCACAGCGGCACTGCACCCGCGCAGCTTCAGGTGGCAGGCACGCTCGATAACACCGACGGCAGTCTCGCCAGCAACGCCGCTTCGCTGGCGCTGACCAGTGCAATGCTGGTCAACACCGATGGCACGCTGCTGCACGCCGGCAGCGACGGCCTGCAGCTCACCACCGGCACGCTGGACGGCCAGCGCGGCGAGATCGCCACCGCAGGCACGCTCAGCCTGCGCGCAGGGCAGGTCGATCATCGCCAGGCGGAACTGCAGGCCGGCATGCTTGATGTGCAGGTCGATACGCTCGACAACCGTGGCGGCCAGTTGCTGGCGACCGGCAGCCAGGCCAACCGCATCGAGGCGGCGACCGCGCTGGACAACAGCGATGGCACGCTCGCCAGCAACGGCGATCTGGCCATCGATACTGTGCTGCTGAGCAACGCGGGTGGGCAGGTGCAGCAGGCCGGCAGCGGCCGCCTGGACATCACCGCGGCGACCTTGGCCGGGGCAGGCGGCAAGCTGCTGAGCAACGGCGCGCTACACCTGCAGGGACAGCGCATCGACGTCTCCGGCGGTATCGCCTCGGCGGTGCGCATGGAGATCGACGCCGGGCAGTTGGACAACCGTCGGGGTGAGCTGATCGCCACCGGCACCGACACACTTGGCCTGCGCGTGACCCACGCGCTGCAAAACGATAGCGGTCAGATCATCGCCAACGGTGCGCTCGCCCTGCAGGCGGGCAGCCTCTCCAACCGCGACGGCAAACTGCTGGCGGCAGGCAGTGCGGCCTCCACGCTGCAGGTGACCGGCGCGTTCGACAACCAGCGCGGTACGCTGGCCAGCGCTGGCGATCTGACGCTGCAGGCTGGCCAGCTGGACAACCAGGCTGGCACGGTCCAGGCGGCCGGTGACCGTGCATTGCAGCTGAGCGTGGACGGCCTGCTCGACAACCGCCAGGCCGGCCTGATCGCTTCCGGTGGTGCGCAGCAGCTGCGCGCCGGCAACCTCGGCAACCGCGGCGGCACGGTCAACGCAGGCGATACGCTTGAGGTGACGGTCACCCAGTCCCTCGACAACAGCGCCGGCACCCTCGCTGCCAACGACACGCTGCACGTGCAGGCCGGGCGCATCATCAACCGGGACGCGGGCACCCTGGCCTCGGTCGAAGGCGATGTCACGCTCGACAGTGCGAGCGATATCGACAACACCGCCGGTGTGATCCAGGCCGAGCGTGCGCTGTCGGTGACCAGCCAAGGGCTGACCAACGTGCGTGGCACGCTGGCCGGCGCCTCCGTCGCCTTGGATACGGGTCTGGGCGGGGCGGACAACAGTGAAGGCATCATCGCCGCCACCGCCGGCACGCTGGATATCCGCAGTGGTGTGCTGGAGAACCGCGCTGGCCTGCTGCAGTCCAGTGGTGGGATGAGCATCGATACGCACGGCCAGCGCCTGGGCAATACCGACGCGGGCGCGCGTGGCGGCATCGTCAGCGGTGCCGGGCTGACCCTGCGTGCCGGTGAGCTGGACAACCGTGCCGGCCTTGTCCAGGCGCAGACGGCGCTGGACGCGCGGCTGGCCTCGCTGGACAACCGCAGCGGCGGGCAGGTGGGTAGCGGGGCCTCGCTGCTGCTGCAGGCGCAGCGCGTGGACAACAGCGGTGGCCGTCTCCAGGCCGCCCAGAATCTGACCCTCGATCTGAGCGGTGAGCTGGTCAACCAGGCTGGGCTGGCCGTGGCCGGTGGCGATCTGGTCGCCCGGGCCGCGCGCATCGACAACCGCGCCACGAGCGGCGGCGGCACCGCGCTCGGGCTGCAGGGTCGCAACGTGGACCTCACTGCCGCGCAGATCGACAACAGCAGCGGCATGATCGCTGCCGACCAGCGCATTGCGCTGCAGGCGACCGATGCACTGTTCAACCAGCAAGGCCTGGTGTCCTCGGCGGGCAGTCTGGACGTGCGCGCCGGTCAGGTCGGCAACGCCGACGGCACGCTGCTGTCGGCGGGCAACCAGATGCTGCATGCAAACGCGCTCAACGGCACGGGCCGGGTGTTGTCGCAGGGCGACCTGGTGCTGGCGCTGCAGCAGGACTACCGCAACGATGGCCAGATCACCGCCAATGGCAAGGCCACCGTTTCCACGCAGGGGCTGTGGACCAACGCAGGCAAGGTGCAGGCCGGGGATCTGAACCTGCACGCACGCCAGATCGACAACCTCGCCACCGGCGAGATCAGCGGCATCCGCACGCAGGTGCGCGCCGATGGCGTGCTCGGCAACCGAGGCCTGATCGATGGCGTGGATACCCGCGTCGATGCCGATGTGATCCTCAACGTCGGCACCGGTCGCATCTATGGCGACCGCCTGTCGATCGGTGCCAACACCCTGGTCAACAGTGACGAAACGCTGGAGGGCGTTACCCGCGCGGCCACCATTGCCGCGCGTGAGCGCCTGGACATCGGCGCCGGCACCGTGGTCAACCGCGAGCAGGCGCTGATCTTCAGTGCCGGCGGTGGCGACAATGCACTCAACATCGGCGGTGCGCTGGATGCGCAGGGGCATGCAGTCGGTCGCGCCGGCGCGGTGCACAATGCCAGCGCGACCATCGAGTCGCTGGGTGGCTTGAGTATCGATGCCACGCGCCTGCTCAACAGCAACGAGCATTTCGCCACCACTGAAGTGATGGTGGTGGGCCCGACCAAGAAGCTGTACATCCAGCCCAAGGGCACGCCGGGCATGCACGATGCCAGCGAGTTCACCTGGTCCAGCTGGAGCCGCGCCGGCAAGTACTGGTGGAAGAACGGCAACGGCGACGTCAAGGACTGGACCCAGTACGACGTCACCCACACCGAGTACGAAACCCAGGTCGCCTCCAGCGCGCCCGGCCGCATCATTTCCGGCGGCAACATGACGCTACGCGGCGATGAGCTGATCAACGACAAGAGCCAGATCCTGGCCGGCGGTGCCTTGCTGGGCGACCTGGGCAACCTGCGCAACATCGATGCGTTCGGCGAGTACCGCGTGCACGAAGAAGGCACCAGTCAGTACACCTACAGTCGCTGGCGCGGTGGTTTCAAGCGCTATCACGAACGCAAGTGGGACCGGAAAATCGCCTATCGCCCGGCCGATGAAGTGCGCACCATCAATCTGGGCGTCACCCGGACGGCCGAGCACACCCGCGACGGTGGCAGCGGCTACCAGGTCGGTGGCGTCAGTACCGGTACCGTCGGCGGGCAGGTCGGCGGCGCAGCCGAGGCCGGTGCCGTGGGTGGGCAGCGCCAGGTGACCGAAGTCAGCGCCAGCGTCGCCTCGCTGGCCGGTCCCGGCAGCAACACCGGCACCGGCGCGCAGGGCGCGGCGGGCAACCAGCCGACCGTGATCCGCACCATCGGCGTGGAGGCCGAACTGCCGCAGAGCAGCCTGTTCCAGAGCGGCCCGGATGCCGGCCAGTACCTGGTCGAGACCGATCCGCGCTTTGCCGATTACCGCAACTGGCTCGGCTCGGAGTACCTGCTGCAGAAGATGGGCGTGGACCCGGCCAACGTGCAGAAGCGGTTGGGCGATGGGTTCTACGAACAGAAGCTGGTCCGCGATCAGGTCGCCCAGCTCACCGGCCGCCGCTTCCTGGATGGCTACGTCGACGATGAAGCGCAGTACCGCGCGCTGCTCGACAACGCGGCCACCATCGCCGACGCATGGGGCCTGCGCCCGGGCGTGGCGCTGACCCCGGCGCAGATGGCCCAGCTCACCAGCGACATCGTCTGGCTGGTCGAGCAGCGCGTCACCCTGGCCGATGGCAGCACCACCACCGCACTGGTTCCGCAGGTGTATGTGCGCGTGCGCCCCGGCGATATCGACGGCACCGGTACGCTGCTGGCCGGCCGCTCGGTGGAGCTGAACCTGCGCGGCGACCTGGTCAACAGCGGCACCATTGCTGGCCGCACCGCGGTGAAGATCGACGCGCAGAACCTGCGCAACCTCGACGGCCGCATCAGCGGTGACACGGTCAGTGCCAACGCGCGTACCGATCTGGACAACCTCGGCGGCCTGATCGATGCGCGCAGCGTGCTGGTCGCCAGCGCCGGCCGTGATCTCAACATGGTCACCACCACCCGCAGCGGTCAGAACACCGCGGGGTTGAGCGACTTCAGCCGGACCAACATCGATCGCGTGGCCGGGTTGTTCGTGAGCGACCAGGGCGCCACGTTGCTGGCCAAGGCCGGCCGCGATCTGCGCATGGACGGCGCCCAGGTGGTCAACACCGGCGCACAGGGCCAGACCCTGCTTTCGGCGGGGCGTGATCTCTCCTTGGGCACGGTCACCGAGGCGCGCCAGGAAAACAATGTCCGCAACAACGACAACTACCTGCGCCAAGGCTACGAACGGGAGGTCGGCACCACCCTCGATACCGCCGGGGCCGTGCAGCTGCAGGCCGGGCATGACGTGAACCTGCGCGCCGCGCAGGTCTACAGCAGCGATGGCGCGATCTCGGTGATGGCCGACAACGACGTCAGCATCGCCAGCGGCGAGCAGAGCAACAACTGGAGCGAGGGCCGCAAGCACACCCATCGCGGGCTGTTGAAGTCCACCACCAACACCACGCGCGACAGCCTGGAGGAAACCCAGGCCATCGCCAGCACGCTCAGCGGGCACCAGGTGGCGGTGCGCGGCAACAACATCACCGTGACCGGCAGCAACGTGGTCTCCGATGCGGGTACGGTGCTGCTGGCCGACAATGATCTGACCGTGCAGGCGGCGACCAACACGCGCGGCGAGAGCCACTACAAGCGCAAGGATGAAAGCGGCTTCCTCTACAACGGCGGCGTCGCGTTCACGGTCGGCACGCAGATGCAGAGCCGCGATGCCAAGGACGTGAGTACCAGTGCCGCGGCGTCCACCATCGGCTCCACCGCTGGCAACGTGGTGATGGTGGCGGGCAACAACTACCGCCAGGTTGGCAGCCACGTCGTCGCGCCCGAGGGCGACATCGACATCCATGCGCGCAAGGTCGACATCGTGGAGGCCCGCGAGACCGGCGTCGCCACCCAGGAGGACAAGTTCCGCCAGGCCGGCTTGACGGTGGCGCTGACCGCGCCGGTGATCTCGGCGATCCAGAGCGCCGAGCAGATGAAGAAGGCGGCCAGCCAGACCGACGACAGCCGCATGAAGACGCTGGCGGCGGCGACCACCGTGCTCAATACGGCGGCAGCGGTGGGTGCGGTGCAGGCCGATCCGGGCGCGGCGGGCGGCATCAACATCTCCATCACCGTGGGCGGCGCTCGCAGCGACAGCAAGACCACCACCACGCATGACAACGCAGCCGGCTCCAGCATCACCGCGGGCGGCGACGTGCGCATCAGTGCCACGGGCGCGGGCAAGGACTCGGATCTGACCGTGATTGGCAGCACCATCAACGCCGGCAACAACGCCTACCTGCGGGCCGATGGCGATATCGCCCTGCTGGCGGCGAAGAACACGCAGGAAACCGATCGCAAGAGCAGCGCGGCCAGCGGTGGTGTCGGCGTGGCCATCAGCATCGGCTCCGGTGGTGCCAGTGCGGGCATCACCGCCAACGCCAGTGGCTCCAAGGGCAAGGGCGAGGGCACCGACGTGCAGTGGACCAACAGCCACGTCAACGCCGGCAACACGCTGGTGCTCGAATCCGGTGGCGACACCACCCTGCGTGGCGCGGTGGCCAGCGGCCGCGAGGTGATCGCCGATATCGGCGGCGACCTCAACATCGAGAGCCTGCAGGACACCTCCACCTTCCACAGCAAGGACACCAGTGTCGGCGGCAGTGTCACGGTCGGCTTGGGCTTCTCCGGCAGCGCCAGCTACGGCAACACCAAGGTCGATGGTGACTACGCCAGTGTTGTCGAGCAGAGCGGGATCAAGGCGGGCGACGGTGGCTACCAGGTACGCGTAGGCGGCAATACCGATCTGATCGGTGGCGTGATCGCCTCCAGCGAGCAGGCCATCGCCGACGGTCGCAACCAGCTGATCACCAGCACATTGAGCGTGCGCGATCTGGACAACCGCAGCGATTACAAGGCTAGCAGCCTGAGCCTGTCCGGCGGCTTCAGCAAGAGCGGCACAGGCGGCCCGTCCAATGGCGGCAACAGCGGCCGTGGCAACGACGGCACGCCCGGGTCCACCGGTGCAGCCGGGCAGGGCAGCAGCTGGTCGTGGCAGAACTATGGCAACGATGCCAGCGCCGCCGCACCCGGCTATGCCAGCGACAAGGGCAGCGATGCCAGCACCACCCGCAGCGGCATCAGCGCAGGCGCGCTGACCATCACCGATGGCAACGCGCAGCTGGCCAGGACCGGCAAGAGCATCGACGACACCCTGGCCAGCCTCAATCGCGGTGTGCTCAGTGGCGACGATGCCAACGGGCTGATCCGTAACTGGGATCCGGTGGAGCTCGCGCAGAAGGTGCAGGCCGAAGCGCAGATCAGCGCAGCGTTCACCCAGCAGGCGCACAGTGCCGTGGGCAGCTATGTGGCCAGCCGCGGCGCCAGCATCAAGGAGCGTTACGAACACGCCGACACGCCGGAGCAGAAGGCTGCGCTGCAGGCTGAAGCCGATGAACTGCGCACGCAGGAGAAGATGCTCAACATCCTGATCGGCGCGGTGACCGGTTCGGCGACCAGCGCGGTCTCCAAGGAGGCGCTGGCCAGTGCGGCGGACTGGATGCGGCAGGAGATGATCAAGAACTCGCAGTTGTTCCCGGGTGTCACCGACGGCGTGACGACACTGGACAACATCCACGGAAAGAGTGCCGGTGTGGATGGCGATGAGTTCAAGATCGGGGGAACCCGCGTGGACCTGGATCAGCTGTGCGGACCTGGCAGCATCCGCTGTGCAACGAATCCAGACGGCACACTTGCCCTGGATTCGCTGGGACGCGTGCAGTTCGACGATAAACAGGGGGGATTGACCCTCGCCCAGTACCTGGCGTCGGAGGAAGGCAAGAAACTGGGCGGCGTAACTGGGGGTATCCAAGGCTGGACAGGGACGCTGCGAGGCGACCCCTACAAGCCAGGAGACTGGCAGGACAGGCTGATCGAGTACTTCGCCGGCCCGCATGACATGATCGGCGGGCAACTTGCAGGGTTGTACGATGAGCAGGGGAATGCACGTCGTGGCCGTCCATGGGCGCTGTCCACCTTCCACGAAGGCTGGACCGTCGTCGCGATTCCCGTGGCGGCTCCCTTCGCAATGGCGAAGGCGCTGCCGCCCCAGGTCTGGTCCGCGATCTCCATTCTTGCCGGTGCCAGTCGATGACATCCCTCCTCAATCCCTCAAAGAAAAGGTACGTCAGCATGAGGTCCCCGCGTGCAGGAAACAGGCTCCTACTTGCCTGTGTAACGTTGATGCTCGCCAGTTGTGGCATCGGCGGTATGTGGATGAATGGAGATCCGTCCGTGGGCAGGAACATCGTTCCACCGCGCGATCATTGGCAGAAAGCAGGCAATGACCCCGCGGCCCGCAGTGCGGACTGGCTCGGTTGTGGCGGGGCGGACAGCGGCGGTTACAACGTCGCCACGTCGGATGGATCGAGCTCTGCGGTGATCCAGCAGGCGATGAGCCGCAAGTTCGACGACATGCAGCGTTGCATGATGTCCCGCGGGTATCAATACACGGGCTCCTGCGAAGGCGATATACGCAGTCAATATCCCGCATGCCAGAAGTAAGGCGTCTGCGGACATTCTGGACGAAGCGCATGAAGCAAGTTCGAAGGCGAAGCTGTACGGGGTTCGGTCTGCTGATGGCGGTAGCGGTCATGACGGGCTGCACCGCGGGCAACGGGCGCTTATGCGGCCCGCAGACGCCGCGCGCCTACTGTGACAAGAAAACCCACGACGCCTTGGCCAATCCCCCTTCGCAGCGCGACAGCTGGGCCGCGGGCACGGCAGATGCCTCGCAACTGGGGGCGGCGTGGGTGGCATGCGGCGGCATGGCGAACGGCAATGTCGGCATCGATCAACAGGGTGGCAACGGGCGCGAAACCGTGCAGCGCCTCACCCGGAAGAATGACGACGTCCAGCGCTGCATGATGCAAAAGGGATACCGCTACACCGGGTCATGCTCAGGGGATATTGCGAGTCGATTCCCCGCCTGCCAGTCGCGATGAACGTGCTGCGGCCTCGTGGCGTTGCGTTCACCGCTGCACCTGCTCCCTGGGATCGACGGTCGGTGCAGGAGCACCCTCGCGCGAGCCGGAGGGTCAGACGTATATCGATGCTGATGGCGATCGTACTTTTCGCGGTTGCAGGCTGTGCCAGCACTCCCGCTGTACCGGGGCAGGTGGCGGTGACGGACATGGGGCCTGTTCCGGCGGGTTCCGTTCGTGTCATGCCGACGCGGCAGTACTGGCGCAAGGCGGGGGCGAGCAAGGCCGACGCGGACCTGGCCCGGCAGCAATGCAGCCAGCACCTGCGCAACACCGACGAGTACGTTGGGCTTCTCAAGGAGAGCGCCGTGATCACGAAGATCTGGCATGCCGAACGTACCTCGGCACAGAAGAAGCGGCGCAAAGAGATCGCCGCTCGGCTGGGCCAGCTCCATGATGCATGCATGGCCGGCGAGGGGTTCGAGTTCGTGCGTCGTGGGTTTCCGGTGGAGTGAATACGATGCGCATGACACTGCTGTTCGTCCGTAGGGGGTTTATCTGTCGCAAGCATCCCGCCAAACGGCATACCGGTCGTGCGACGGTGGTGCTCGGCATGCTGTTCGGGCTGACCGCCTGTGGTGCAGGTGGGATGTGGATGAATGGAAACCCTGCCGCAACCCGGCAGCTGGTGCCGCCGGGCCACGACTGGAGCAGGCCGGACGCAGGTGCCCTGGTGCGTGATACGGACTGGCAGGCCTGCGGCGGCCAACGCAGTGGGAACATCTCCCCAGACCGGCAAGGTGCCACGGGTGAGGAAACCGCCCATCTTTCACGCGACAAGCTCTACGCGGCACAACGGTGCATGCTGGGGAAGGGCTACCGCTACACCGGCAGCTGCGAAGGGGAGATCCGCAGCCGTTACCCGGCCTGCCAATCGCCAGACACAAAAAAACCCGGAGGACAGTGATGTCTTCCAGGCTTGATTGTGACCATCAAATGGTCGGGGAGACAGGATTCGAACCTGCGACCTCTACGTCCCGAACGTAGCGCTCTACCAGACTGAGCTACACCCCGTAAGGAGCCGCCTATTGTATCGATCCCGCCGGTCGGCGGCAAGGGGGGATCGCGTTTTTCGCCTTCGGTGCCGTGTTGCCACGGCCCTTGATAAAGAAGCCTGGAAACGTGTTCCCAGGCTTCAATACGACCACCGAAGTGGTCGGGGAGACAGGATTCGAACCTGCGACCTCTACGTCCCGAACGTAGCGCTCTACCAGACTGAGCTACACCCCGAAGGAGCCGACAAGGATACGGTGTGAAGACCCGATCGGCAACCTTTTTTTAGCCTTCTTCGTGATCCGTACGGCTCTGCTCGCGGGCTTCGAACCACATGCCGTTGAGAATGGCCACGACCGAAGCCAGCCCTGCACCCAGAATCCAAGCGAAGTACCACATGGTAAGTCTCCTATGGCGCCGCGGGGCGCGTCAGTAAGCGTTGGGGTTGTCGCCCATCTCTTCGGCCGTGGTCTTGCCCTTCATCACGCGGTAGACCCAGGAGGTGTAGGCGATGATGATCGGCAGGAAGATGGCCGTGGCGATCAGCATGATCCCCAGGGTCAGGTGGCTGGAGGAGCTGTCCCAGACGGTCAGGCTGGAGCCCGGCTGACTGGAGGAGGGCAGCAGGAACGGGAAAATCGCAAAGCCGACGGTCAGGATGATGCCGGCGATCGACGCCCCCGAGGCCAGGAACGCCAGGCCACCACGGCGGGCCCGCAGCAGTACCGCGCTGGCCAGCGCACCCACCAGCCCGAGGATCGGGGCCAGCAGGGTCAGCGGCATGCTCTGGTAGTTGCGCAGCCAGCCACCGGCCACCGCACCGACGGCCGCGGTCTTGAGCAGCGGGTTGGTCGGGCCATCGGTCACCACCTGCGAGGTGATCTGGTAGCCCGGCAGGCCGAAGGCCACCCAGACGCCGGCCAGGGCGAACAGCACGAAGGTCAGCACCGCCGCGACGCTGCCGTAGCGGGCCGAGCGCTCGGCCACCGGGCCATCGGTCTTGAGCACCAGCATCGCGGCACCGTGCGAGACCACCATCGCCACGCTGACCAACCCCGCCACCAGCGCGAACGGGTTGAGCAGGCCGATCAGGGTGCCGGTGTAGAAGATGCGCATGCTGTCATCGAAGTGGAACGGCACGCCGACCAGCACATTGCCCACCGCCACGCCGGCGATCAGTGCCGGCAGCAGGCCGCCGACGAACAGCGCACGGTCCCAGTTCTCGCGCCAGCGCTTGCCGGGCATCTTGCTGCGGTACTTGAAGGCGACCGGGCGCAGGATCAGCCCGAACAGCATCAGGAACACCGCCAGGTAGAAGCCGGAGAAGCTGACCGCGTACAGCGGCGGCCAGGCGGCGAAGATCGCACCGCCACCGAGCACCAGCCACACCTGGTTGCCTTCCCATACCGGGCCGACGGTGTTGATCACCAGCCGGCGTTCGTCATCGGTCCTGGCCACGAACGGCAGCAACGTGCCGACGCCGAGGTCGAAACCGTCCATCACCGCCCAGGCGATCAGCAGGATGCCGAGCAGCAGCCACCAGATCACGCGGAGCGTGGTGTAATCGAGTCCAATGAATTCCATCTGGGTTCTCCTGCCTTACGCCCGACCGTGGGTCGGCGCAGCGGCATTGGGGGAAAGGGACGTGGCTGCAGCCTGCAGCGACGGCAGGATGTCGTCCGGGCCCTTGCGGATCGCCTTGAGCATCAGCTTCACTTCGATGATCAACAGCACCGTGTACAGCGCGGTGAACACGGCCAACGTGGTCAGGATTTCATGCAGGGCCAGGCCCGAGGCGGCGTAGAAGGTCGGCAGCACGCCGTCCACCGCCCACGGCTGGCGACCGTACTCGGCCACGAACCAACCGCATTCGATCGCGATCCACGGCGCCGGCAGCGACCACAGGGCAAGCTTGAGGAACCAGCGCTTGTCCTGGAAGTTGTGGCGGCACGAGTAGTAGAAGGCCAGCGCGAAGAAGGCGATCAGGTAGAAGCCCAGCCCGGCCATGATGCGGAAGGTCCAGAACAGCGGGGCGACCCGCGGCACGGTATCCATCGCGGCCTTGGAGATTTCTTCCGGGGTGGCGTTGAGGATGTCTTCGCGATAGCGCTTGAGCAGCAGGCCGTGGCCCAGATCCTGCCAATGGCGGTCGAACATCTCGCGCGCTTCGATGTCGTTCTTGTCCTTGCGCACGCGTTCCAGCGCACCGTAGGCCAGCTGCCCGCCGCGGATGCGGTTCTCGGCGCGCCCCACCAGCTCCAGGATGCCCGGGATCGGCTGGTCCAGCGAACGGGTGGCGATCAGGCCCATCAGGTAAGGGATCTTGATCGCGTAATCGTTCTGCTGGGTGGTCTGGTTCGGAATGCCGAAGGCGGTGAAGTCGGCCGGCGCACGCTCGGTTTCCCACATCGCTTCGATCGCGGCCAGCTTCATCTTCTGGTGTTCGCTGGCGGCATAGCCGCTTTCGTCACCCAGCACCACCACCGACAGCGAGGACAGCAGGCCGAAGGCGGCCGCCACCGCGAAGGAACGGCGTGCCATGTCCTTGTGCTTGTTGCGCAGCAGGAACAGGGCGCTGATCGACATCACGAACACCGCACCGGTCACGTAGCCGGCACTGACCGTATGCACGAACTTGGCCTGGGCCACCGGGTTGAACAGCACGGCGGCGAAATCCACCACCTCCATGCGCATCGTTTCCGGGTTGAAGATCGCGCCGGTCGGGTTCTGCATCCAGCCGTTGGCGATCAGGATCCACACCGCCGAGAGGTTGGTGCCCAGGGCCATCAGCCAGGTCACGGTGAGGTGCTTGACCGGGCTCAGGCGCTTCCAGCCGAAGAAGAACAGACCGATGAAGGTCGCTTCCAGGAAGAACGCCATCAGGCCTTCGATCGCCAGCGGTGCGCCGAAGATGTCGCCGACGTAGTGGCTGTAATACGACCAGTTCATGCCGAACTGGAATTCCATCACGATGCCGGTGGCGACGCCGATGGCGAAGTTGATGCCGAACAACGTGCCCCAGAACAGCGTCATCTGGCGCCAGACCTGCTTGCGGGTCATGACATAGACGCTCTCCATGATGGCCACCATGAAGGACAGGCCAAGCGTGAGGGGAACGAAAAGGAAGTGGTACATCGCGGTCAGAGCGAATTGCAGCCGCGACAGTTCTACGACTGTCTGATCAATCATGGCCTGGCTACCTCGTTGGGTTTTGCCGTTTCAGGTGGCGGGAAGGGGGGTCTACGGGGTGAATTCTGTGACCAGCAACTTCAAACAGCCTTGATTCAGATCAATGTACAAACGCACTCGCACGGGGATCGTAGGCCATCCCGCCCCTGCGACCGCTGGCCGCACGGGGGCGGGGCCAGCACCTACTACAATCGACGGAACCTCCCTGTGGCCGCCAGTGACTTGTTTTGAGCATACCCCCCGACGCGACCATTGTTGAGACAACCGCCCTGCGCCGCCGTCGCCTGCACTGGCTGGGTGGGCTGGCGGCGGCCGCCCGCGGCAAGCAGCGCTTGGCGGCGATCTGCATCTGCCTGTCCGGCGCCCTGCTGATCGGGCAGGCGGCCGCCATCGCCTGGTTGATCCAGGCGGTGCTGGTCGATCACCGCCCCCTGGCCGACGCCACGCCCGTGCTGCTGGGCTTGCTGGCGGTGCTGGGCATCCGCACCCTGTTGGGGAGTGCGACCCAGGCGGCGGCCGGTGAGGTCGCCGATGCGGCGCGGCTGGCGCTGCGTGAACGGGTTTATCAGCGGCTGCTGGGGCGCGGGCCCCTGTGGCTGCGCCAGCAACGCACCGGCGAACTCGGCGAACTGATGCTCGCCCATGCCGATGCGATCGAGAATTATTACGCCGGTTACCAGCCGGTCCGCATCGAAGTGGTGGTGGTTCCGCTGCTGATCGCCATCGCCGTGGCCTGGACCGATTGGGTGATCGCGCTGATTCTCTTGTTCACCGCGCCGCTGGTGCCGTTCTTCATGATGCTGGTCGGTTGGGGCGCTGAAGCCGCCGGCCGCGCGCAGCTGGGCGAACTGGCGCGGATGAGCGGCCACTTCGCTGATCGCATCAAGGGGCTCGGCCTGCTGCGCCTGTACGGGCGGGGCGAGGCCGAGCTGGACGGTGTGGCCACGGCGGCCGAAGGCGTGCGTGAGCGCACCTTGAAAGTGCTGCGGATCGCCTTCCTCTCTTCGACAGTGCTGGAGTTCTTCGCGTCGGTCAGCGTGGCGATGGTCGCGTTGTATCTGGGCCTGAGCTATCTCGGCCTGATGTCGTTGCATGCGCAGGTGCCGACGCTGGGCGTGGGCATGTTCTGCCTGCTGCTGGCACCGGAGTTCTATGCACCGCTGCGGCGCTTGGCGGCGCATTACCACGACCGCGCCAACGCGCTGGCCGCGGCGGCCGAAGTAGAGCGGCTGCTCGGCGACTTGCCGGAGGCCCCCATAGCCGAGGAGGCACCGCCTGCGAGTGCGCGCGCTCCGGAACTGCTGGAACAGCGTGCCCCTCCGGTGGTCGTACGCGGGGTGAGCCTGCGACCACTGGGTGCGCACCACGATGTGGTGCAGCAGCTCTCGTTCCAGATCGAGCCTGGGCAACGGGTGGCGCTGGTCGGCCCCAGCGGCAGTGGCAAAAGCACGTTGCTGGAAGCACTGGCCGGGTGGCTGCCCCCGCGCGAGGGCAGCATCGTGCTGCGCCCCGGGTTGGACGTGGGCTATGCCGGGCAGCGCCCCTATCTGTTCCACGGCACGATCGCCGACAACCTGCGCCTGGCCGCACCGGGCGCGAGCGATGCGCACCTGCGTGCCGTGGCCGAGGCTGCCCAGGTGATGCGCTTCGCCGCCGCACTGCCACAGGGGCTGGACACCGTGATCGGTGAGCGCGGCTTCGGATTGTCCGGTGGCGAAGCGCGCCGTATCGGCTTGGCGCGGCTGTTGCTGCGCGATCCGCAACTGCTGCTGCTCGATGAGCCGACCGCCTTCCTCGATCCCGATACCGAAGCCGATCTCCTGCGTACCCTGGCCGCGTTCGCACGTGGGCGCAGCGTGGTGATCGCCACGCACAGCGAGACCGCGATGCGCTGGGCAGACACCCGCCTGACCTTGACCGCCGGCGGCGCGCGCCTGGCCTCGGAGCTAACGCCATGAAGGCCGCGCACATCGATTCGCTGAAGGGTGTGTTCGCCCGGCATCGCGGCCGCCTGCTGCTGACCGTGTTGCTGCTGTGGACGACGATGCTGGCCGGCACCGCGCTGCTCGGGTTGTCCGGTGGTTTCCTCACCGCCGCCGCCTTGGCCGGTGCGGCCGGGCTCGGCAACGGCTTCAACTTCTTCTCGCCCTCGGCGGGAATCCGCGGGCTGACCATGGCGCGCATCGTGTCGCGCTATTTCGAAAAACTGGTCGGCCACGATGTCACCCTGCGCATCGCGCGCGATCTACGGGTGTGGTTCTTCCGTCGCGCGCTGCCGCTGGCACCGGCGCGTCTGGCCGGTGTACGCACCGGTGAACTGCTGGCGCGGCTGATGTCCGATATCGGCGAGGTCGATGGCCTGCTGGTGCGTGCGATCGGCCCGCTGCTGGCGCTCGGTGGTATCTCGCTGGTGGCGGTGGTGTCGGCCGGCATCATCTATCTGCCGGCGGCCGGGCTGCTGGCGGTGCTCGCCTTGCTGATCGGGGTGGGCGTGCCGTGGCTGACCGTGCGTGGCGCCGCCGACCAGGAGCGCGACCGCGCGCTGCACCGTGCGCAGTTGCGTACCCAATCCTTCGAAGGGCTGGAAGGCGCGGCCGATCTTGCTGCGCTGCAGGCGCGCGAGCATTGGAACCAGCGCGTGCTGGTGGCAGCCAAACAGCTGAAGTCGCGTGACAAGCGTCGCCGCTGGCGCTTGATCAGTGGCAATGCGCTGCATGGTCTGTGTGGCGCGGGTGGCTTGGTGGCGATGCTGTGGCTGGCCCTGCATGCGTTCGAGCGTGGCAGCGTGGATGCCGCGCTGGCGGCGGCACTGGTGTTCCTGACCGTCGCACTGCTGGAGCTGTGGGCCGGGATCGGGCTGGCCTGGCAATCGTGGTTGTCCGGCCGCGTCGCCGCGGTGCGGCTGGAGGCGATCGTGGATCAGGCGCCGGGCGTGGTGGAAGCCGCCGCGCCGGTGGCTGTGCCATCCGTGCCCGCAACGCTGCGATTCGATCACGTGGTGTTCCGTTGGCCCGGCCAGGCGCGCGTGTTGCTGGACCATGTGCAACTGGAACTCGCACCGGGCGAACGGATCGCGATCCGCGGTGACAGCGGCAGTGGCAAGACCACGCTGTCCTCGCTGCTGCTGCGACTATGGGATCCGGAGGCCGGCAGCGTGCGTTACGGCGATGCGGATATCCGCAGTGTCGCGCAGGCCGACTGGCACCGTCAGATCGCCTGGCTCCCGCAGAACGCGCCGGTGTTCGCTGGCACCGTGGCGGACAACCTGCGGCTCGGCGATGCACAGGCCAGCGATGCACGATTGTGGCAGGTACTGGCGGAGGTCCGTCTGCACGCGTGGGCCGAGCAGATCGGTGGGTTGGCGGCGTGGGTGGGCGAGAACGGCGCGACCATGTCAGCCGGGCAGGCACGGCGCCTGGCGCTGGCGCGCGCGCTGCTGCGTGACGCACCGATCCTGTTGCTGGATGAGCCCACCGAAGGCCTGGATGTGGATACCGCGCATGCGCTGTTGCAGGACATGGTGGCGGCGCTGGGCAACCGCAGTCTGTTGATGATCACCCACGACGAACTGCCGGAGGGCATCGTGCATCGCAGCTATCGTTTGCGGGATGGGCGGTTGGAAGGGTAGCGGCGAGGGCGATCCGCACGCAGCGTGTAAAGCATCCACGCATGGCGTGGATCTACCCTGGGATGCTGCCGTTGTGGATCAGCCAGCCCAGCGGCGCTATGTTGATCACTACCGCCACCCAGAACACTCGCTGGAAGGAGGCCTTGCGGTTCTTGTGGCGCAGCACGGCCTGCGCCATCAACGCACCCGGCCAACCGCCCAGCAGGGCCAGGCCCTGCAGCGTGCTTTTCGGTGTGCGCTGGCGATCATTCCGGGCGGCGGATTTGTCATGCCAATACCAGAGGTATGTCACCACGCTCAGGGCGAGGTAGGCACCCGGTACCCACGTCGGCCAGTGCTGCCACATCGCCACGGCAATGAGGCCTGCGAGGAACACCAGCGCGATGGCCGTACGTGGCAATCGATCCGGCCCCGCACCCCGCACCGCAGCGCGTGCAGCAGGGCGGCCCCCATCGCGGTCCAGCGCAAACCGCACCGCGCCCGCGTTGCGGCGCCCCTGCGCATCGGTCTGCACGTCATAGGTGATTACATCGCCCAGTACCGGGCGTCGATCGCGTGCCGAGAATGCGCGGATATGTACGAAGCATCGCTCGCCGCCGCCATTGGGCTGCACGAAGCCGAATCCGCGCGCCTCGTTCCACTCGCTGATCTTTCCTTGAAGGCGCATGGGTAAACTCAGAGTGAAGACAGGAAACCGCTGACCGCCGGCCCGAACCGCGCGACATCCACCAGGAACGCATCGTGCCCCTGCGGCGAATCCAGCCCGATGAACTGCGCATCGGCACCGCCGGCGCGCAGGCCCTCGGCGATCTGCTGTTGCTGCTGCACCGGGAACAGGATGTCGGTGTTGGCGCCGATCGCCAGCGCCTTGCCCACCTGGATCTTCGCCAGCCCGGCCATGACGTCGCCGTCGGCATATTCGGCCAGGTCGAACCAGTCCATCGAGCGGCTCAGGTACAGATAGCAGTTGGGATCGAAGAAGCGCACGAAGCGGCGGGCATGGCCTTCCAGATAGCTTTCGACCTGGAACTCCAGGCCGAACGGATCGTCATCGGCCTGGTCCGAATCCAGCCGCACGCGGCCGAAACGGCCGTCCCACTCCAGTGCGGAGCGGTAGGTGATCACGCCGAGCTTGCGCGCCATGCGCATGCCCGATTCCGGGTAGGCCTGGTCGGTATAGCGCCCGCCATTCCACTGCGGATCAAGCCGGATCGCCTCGCGTTGCAGCGAGCGGATCGCGATGGAGAACGGCAGCGCCTGGGCACTGCCGGAAATATTGATATGGCTGCGCGCGAGGCCCGGGTGCAGCATCAGCAGGGCCAACGCGGTCATCCCGCCCATCGAGTTGCCGATCACGCAGGCCAGTTCGGTCACGCCCAAGGCGCGCACCACCTCCACCGCCGCCCGCGCGCCATCTTCGATGGACAGTTCGGGGAAGCGCAGACCATACAGTTCGCCCGTCGCCGGATCGAGACTGGCCGGCCCGGTGGAGCCTTTGCAGCTGCCCAGCGAGTTCACGCAGATCACGAACCAGCGGTCGGTATCGATCGGCTTGCCTGGGCCAACCATCGCCTCCCACCAGCCGGCGGCAGGGTTGTCGGCGTTGGCCGCGGCATGCGCATCGGGGGAGAGCCCGGTGACGATCAATACTGCATTGCCGGCATCGGCCGCGAGCGTGCCCCAGGTCTCATAGGCAACGTGCGCACCGCGTAGTTCACCGCCACGCTTGAACGCGAACGGCGAGGGCAGGGCGTGATAACGGGTGCCGGGGGGAATGAATTCAGTCATGCGCGCAGTTTAGCCGGGCGCCGCGATGGCGCCGTAGTGGTGAGCGGCACGCTGCGTCGCGGCCGCGCATCGGTCATGGGCGATCAAACACCAGGGGCACCGGCCCGGCATGCGGCAGACGCACCCGTACCGGCGTGGTTTCCAGATCGTCCGGCTGGCGGTTGGCCTGGCCCGAACGCGACAGCCGCGCAATGACCTCAACCTCCTGCACCTGCGAGAGCGTGCTGGTCGGCATCGGGCTGTCGCCATCGCCAAGGGTGACCAGCAGCGGCACCTGGCTGGCCGGATGCTTCTGCACCGCGATCGGCATCGGCGGGCCATCGGGTGCGCGCGCGATCACGAACACGCTCGCGTTGGCCAACGCGGGATCCAACGTGGTTCCGGGTGCGAACCGGACCTGCACCGTGAGGGCGTGGTTGCCCGCCGCCGCAGGGACGGAGGTTCCGGTCATGGGCGGCAGCCCGGCAGTGCCGCGGGCGATGGCGATCTGCTGGCGCAACGCGCGCGCCGCGCCCGGCTCCAGGCGTGGCAGAAGCGCTTCCCAGGCGGCCGCCGCTTCGGCGTCCTGCCCGCGCTGGCGCAGGGCAATGCCGATCAGCCAGCCGGCGCGTTCGCTCTCCGGCGCGAGTGCGTTGGCGTGACGCAGCCATTGCAGGGCCTGGTCATCGAATTGTTTGCCCGGCGCGGCCTGTGCGCGCGCCTGCGCCGCTTCGACCAGCACGCCGGGGTCGTCCGGGGCGAGTTGCACCGCGCGGTCAAACGCGGCCGTGGCCTCGGCCAGCTTGCCCAGGGCCAGCTGCGAGCGGCCAAGCAGAGCCCAGCCATCGGCGCGCTGCGGGTCTTTCGCCAGCGCCTGTTGCAGCGCCTGCACGCCATCCTCCAGCGTGGCAGGCTCGTCGCTGGCCGCCGTCCGCTCGGCGGCATCCGGCGTGCCGACCAGCAGGTACAGCGCGCCACCGGCCAACCCAAGGGCCAGCATCGCGATCACGAAGGGGCGGCGTTGGCCGCCTGCACGCAGCGGCCACAGCACGCGTGCCGCCACGGCAGCGGCGACGACCGCGGCACTCAGGGCCATCCAAAGGCTCACCAGCGCTCCTCGCTCTTGTCCATCGGTTCGATCCCGCGGCTGCGACGGCGCACCACCCAGACCAGCACGCCCGCGCCGAGCAGCAGCGCCACCGGCGGCCCGAACCAGAGCAGCGCATTGCGTGCTTCCATCGGCGGCCGGTACAGCACGAACTCGCCATAGCGATCGACCAGGAACTGCTTGATCTGCGCATCGCTGTTGCCCTGCTGCATCAGCACCAGCACTTCGCGGCGCAGGTCGTGCGCGATCTGCGCATTGGAATCGGCCAGCGACTGGTTCTGGCACTGCACGCAGCGCAGCTCGGCGGCCAGCGCGTGGAAGCGGGCTTCCTCGGCGGCGTCGCGGTACTGCAACGGAGTCGGGTCGGAGACGGCCTGCGCCATCACCGGCGAGGCCATGGCGAGCGACAGCGCGAGCAGCGCCGCGCCGGGCCCGTGGATCCTGCGCTTACGGCGAGGCGGGCAGCTGCGGCTGGGCATTGGCACGCTCCACCTTTTCCAGTTCCGGGATCAGCTGGGTATCGATCACGCGCTGGCTGAGCGCGCCACTGTACTTCCAGCGCACCACGCCACTGGCATCGACCAGGAAGGTCTCCGGCGCGGCGGTGACGCCCCAGTCGATCGCGGTGCGGCCTTCGATGTCGCTCAGCACCAGCACGAACGGATTGCCCAGCTGTTCCAGCCAACGCAGGGCATCGGCCGGCTCGTCCTTCCAGTTGTAGCCGATCACGCGCACGCGCTTGGTTTCGGCGAACCTGGTCAGGATCGGGTGTTCATCGCGGCAGGCCGCGCACCAGCTGCCCCACACGTTGAGCACGTAGGGGGCGCCGCGCAGTTCGGCGCTGCTGACCTTGATGTGCGGGTCGTGCAGCACCGGCAGCTCGAAGGCCGGTGCGGGCTTGCCGATCAGTGCCGAGGGCAGGACATCGCGGTCCGGCGCGCCGGATTTCATCACCCCGTAGATCATCAGCCCCAGCAGCCCGAAGAAGAACAGCACCCCGATGACGATGGCCACGGGCGGCAGCGGGCGGGGGGCGGGGCGGGGATCGGACACGGGAAACTCCTAGGGACGACGGAAACGACGATCGGCGGCGGTGACGAAGCCACCCAGTGCCATCAGCAGCGCGCCCAGCCAGACCCAGCGGACGAACGGTTTGATGTGCACGCGCACGGCCCATGCATTGTTGCCCAGCGATTCGCCGAGTGCCACGTAAACATCGCCGTTGAGGCGGGCGTGGATGCCGGCCTCGGTCATCACCTGCCCGCCACTGGCGTACAGGCGTTTTTCCGGATGCAGCAGCGCCAGCTGGCGGTCGTGCTGGAACACGCGCAGGTGGCCGCGATCGGCGACGTAGTTCGGGCCTTGCTGATGGTCCACGCCTTCGAAGCGCACTTCGTAGGTGCCGACCACCAGCGACTGCCCGGGGGCGAGCGCGACTTCGCGCTGCACGTTCAACGCTTCCACCAGCAGTGCGCCGGCCAGGAACACGGCCACGCCGCCATGGGCCAGCAGCATGCCGATCATCTCGGCAGTGAACCTGCCGTTGCCGCGCAGGCGGGTCCACACGAAGCGCCCGGTACCGAACGCGACCCAGGCCGCACCGGTCACGCCGGCAGCGGTCTTCAACGCGCCCTGCGGCGCCATGAAGTACGCGATCACGCCCAGCAGCAGCGCCAGCCCGGCCCACGGTGCCAGCATCGCCAACCGCCGCGAGGCCTGGTCGCGCTGCCAGTTGACCAGCGGCCCGAACGGCAGCAGCGCCACCAGCGGCGCCATCAACACCACGAACAGCGTGCCGAAGTAGGGCGGCCCGACCGAGACCTTGCCCAGGCCCAACGCATCGGCCAGCAGCGGATACAGCGTGCCGAGCAGCACCATGCCGCAGGCGGCGGCCAGCAGCAGGTTGTTGGCCAGCAGCAGGGTCTCGCGCGAGGTCGGCAGGAAGCCGCGGCGCGGATCCTCGCTGGTCAGCGCGCCAGCCCGCAGCGCGTACAGCAGCAGCGCACCGCCGATCACCAGCGCCAGGAAGATCAGGATGAAGGTGCCGCGCGAGGGATCGGCCGCGAACGAGTGCACGCTGGTCAGCACGCCCGAGCGCACCAGGAAGGTGCCGAGCAGCGACAGTGCGAACGCGGCGATGGCCAGCAGCAGCGTCCAGCTGGCGAAGCTGCCGCGTTTCTCGGTAACCGCCTGCGAATGAATCAGTGCCGCACCGGCCAGCCACGGCATGAAGCTGGCGTTCTCGACCGGATCCCAGAACCACCAGCCGCCCCAGCCCAGTTCGTAATACGCCCACCAGCTGCCCAGTGCGATGCCGATGGTCAGAAAGCCCCAGGCCACATTGGTCCACGGCCGGGTCCAGCGCAGCCAGCGCGCATCCACGCGCCCTTCCAGCAGCGCGGCGATCGCGAACGCGAACGGCACCGCGAAGCCCACGTACCCGATGTACAGCATCGGCGGGTGGATGATCAGCCCGGGATCCTGCAGCAGCGGATTGAGGTCGCGTCCTTCCAGCGGCGCCGGGAGCAGCCGCGCGAACGGGTTGGAGGTGAAGATCAGGAAGGCGAGAAAGCCGATGCTGATGATGCCAAGCACGCCCAGTACGCGGGCGGACACCTCGGCCGGCAGGCGCTTGGACCACAGCGCGACGGCGCCGCACCACAGCGCCAGCACCAGCGCCCACAGCAGCAGGGAGCCTTCATGCGCGCCCCACACCGCCGAGTAGCGGTAGGCCAGTGGCAGCAGCGAGTTGGAATTCTCCGCCACATAGCGCACCGAGAAATCCTGGGTGACGAACGCCGCTGTCAGCACGCCGAACGCCCCCAGCAGCAGCGCCAGCTGCGCGTAGGCCGCCGGTCGCGCCACCGCCATCCACGCGGCGCGGCCACGATGGGCGCCCCACAGCGGCAGTACGGTCTGCAGCACGGCCATCAACAGTGCGGTGACCAGCAGGATCTGCCCCAGTTCCGGCAGCACTCAGTACGTCTCCGGCGCCGGCACGGGCACATCGTGTTTGATATGCGCCTGCCCCATCTTGTCGGCCACTTCCTTGGGCATGTAGGTCTCGTCGTGCTTGGCCAGCACTTCTTCGGCAACGAAACGGCCGTCCTGCAGGCGCCCGGTGGCGACCACGGCAGTGCCTTCGGCGAACAGGTCCGGGAGGATCCGCGAGGTGATCACCGGCAGGGTCGCGTCACCATCGGTGACCACGAAGTGCGCATCCAGCGAACCGGGCGCGCGCTGCAGCGACCCTTTGACCACCATGCCGCCCAGGCGGAACCGGGCGTGATCGCCGGCATCGCCGCGCAGCACTTCGGAGGGGGTATAGAGGTAGGCGATATTGCGCTGCAGGGCCATCGCGACCAGCGCGGTCGCCAGGCCGGAGGCGAGCACCAGCAGCATCACCCAGAGCAGGCGACGACGCCGGACCGGATTCATCGGGTCAGCTCCGGCGCCAGCGGCGGTGCGCTGCCTGCTGCAGTGCGGGCCTGCTGGCGCTGCTGGCGGCGCGCGGCCAGGCGGCGCGCCCAGCGCAGGCGCAGCCAGGAGCCGATGGCATCGCTGCCGAGTACCAGCACGAACACCGCGTAGGCGGCGATCACATAAGGCAGATGGGTCACGGGCGGCTGTCCTCCAGCGGGGCACGGGTGCCAGCGGCGACCCAGGCCTTGCCGGCCTCGCGCAGCAGGTTGTCGGCGCGGGCCTTGGCCAGCAGCGAGCCGGCGAACCACAGCTTGGTGCCGATCACCATCAGCCACAGTGGCAGCGCCATGCTGGCATCCAGCGTGGACGCGCCGAACAGGCGGATGGTCTGGCCCTGGTGCAGGCTGCCCCACCATTCCACGGAATAGCGGATCACCGGCAGCAGGCTCACCCCGACGATGGCCAGCAGGCCCGCTGCGCGCGCGGCGCTGCGGCGGTCCTCGATGGCGTGGTACAGGCCGATCACGCCCAGGTACAGGAACAGCAGGATCAGCTCGGTGGTCATGCGCGGGTCCCAGTCCCACCAGGTGCCCCAGGTCGGCTTGCCCCAGATGCTGCCGGTGAGCAGGGTGATCAGGGTGAAGCCAGCGCCGAGCGGGGCACAGGCCATTGCCAGGATTTCGCAGGTCTTGATCCGCCAGATCAGCGCGATCGCCGCGTACAGCGCCATCAGCGCGAACACGAACAGGCTCATCCACGCGCTCGGCACGTGGATGTAGAGAATGCGGAAGCTGTCCAGCTGCTTGGAATCGGCCGGCACCACGGCCAGCGCCTGCCAGATGCCGACCAGCAGCACCGGCACCGCCGCCAGGTAGAACACCCGCGACCAGCGCGCGGCAAAGCGGTCGAAGGTGGGCGGCGAACCGAGTTGGTGGAACCAGCGGACGATCGGGTGCATGCGGCAGTGGCTATCCAACGAAGGGCGACGATGGAACGGACGTGGAGTGGCTCGGTAACGGATGACGCGGAGGCAGGTGACGCTCACAACGCAGCGCACGCCACCGACAGTACGCCATACCGCTCAACTCAGCGAGATGCGGATCGCCGCGGCCGTCGCCAGCGGGGCCAGCACGAGCGCCACCACCAGCCCGGCGCCCAGCATCAGCAGCGCGCCGATCGGGTCCTGGCCGCGGGCGACCGCCGCCACACTGCCCGCGCCGAACACCAGCACCGGCACATACAGCGGCAGGGCCAGCAGCGCCACGAGAATACCAGAGCGCCGGATGCCGACCGTCAGCGCGGCGACCACCCCGCCGATCAGGCTCAGCAGCGGCGTTCCCAGCAGCAACGATGCCAGCAACATTGGCAGCTGGTCATGCGGCAGATGCAGCATTTCCGCCAGCAGCGGCGACATCACGATCAGCGGCAGCGCGGTGGTGAGCCAGTGCACCAGCACCCTCACCAGCACCAGCCAGGCCAGCGGCACCGGGGCCAGCAGCCATTGCTCCAGCGAGCCATCTTCGGCGTCGCTGCGGAACAGTGAATCCAGGGCCAGTTGGCCGGCCAGCAGCACCGCCAGCCACATCACGGCGGCGGCGACGCGTGCCATCGCCTCGGGGTCGCGGCCCAGTGCCAATGCGAACAGCACCACCACCAGCAACGCGAACAGCAACGGCTGCAACGCATCGCCGCGGCGGCGCCAGAGCAGGCGCATGTCGCGGCCGACCAGCGCCCTTGCGGTCTGCCACAGACCCGGTTCGGTACCCGGGGCGATCATGCCGCCGCTCCCAGGGTCAGCAGGCGCGTACGCACCGGTGGCGCGGCATACGCGCCGTGGGTGGTGACCAGGGCGGCACCGCCGCTGCGCAGGTGCGCGGAAATCATGCGGTTCACCAGGTTGATGCCGTCCAGATCGAGATTGGCGTACGGCTCGTCAAGCAGCCATAGCGGCGCGGGCGAGAGCCAGATGCGGGCCAGTGCCAGGCGGCGCTTCTGCCCGGCCGACAGCTGCCGCACCAAGGTGTCCTCATAGCCGGCCAGGCCGACGATCGCCAGCGCGTTGCCGGGCATCTGGCGGGCGCGGCGGCCGTGCAGCCCGCACAGGAAATGCAGGTTCTCCAGCGTGTCCAGGTCCGGCTTCAGCGCGGGCAGGTGGCTCAGGTAGGCCACGTAGTTGGCGCGCTCCTTGTGCCCGGCGCGCTTGCCATCGATCTCGACCTGGCCGCTGCCGGCGCGCAGCAGGCCGGCCAGCACCCGCAGCAGGGTGGTCTTGCCGGCGCCGTTGTCGCCCTGCACCAGCAGGGCTTCGCCGGCATCCACGTGCAGGTCCAGCGGGCCGAAGACGGGTTCGTCGTTGCGACTGAAGCCAAGGCCATGCGCGGCCAGCAACGGAGGGGCGTTCAAGGGGCGGGATCTTTGCACCGGAATGGGCCGCCATTGTATCGGGGGAACGGGCGGGATGATTTGCGTACACTGGGAGTTCTCCCGGTTCTTTCCCTGCTGCCGATGCAACCGCAAACCAAGCTGCCCAAGGTGGGCACCACCATCTTCACCGTGATGTCCCAGCTCGCCGCCGAACACGGCGCGGTCAACCTTGGCCAGGGGTTCCCGGATTTCTCCGCACCGCAGCGGCTGATCGATGAAACCATCGCCGCGATGCAGGGCGGTCTGAATCAGTACCCGCCGATGACCGGCGTGGCGCCGCTGCGCCAGGCCATCGCGCAGAAGTCGCTGGATCTGTACGGCGCCCAGGTGGATCCGGATACCGAGATCACCGTCACCAGCGGTGCCACCGAGGCGATCTTCAACGCCATCCACGCCGTGGTCCGTCCCGGCGAGGAAGTGATCGTGCTCGACCCGGCCTACGACTGCTACGAGCCGGCGATCGACCTGGCCGGCGCGCGTGCCGTGCACGTGCCGCTGGACCCGCAGACTTTCGCGGTCGACTGGGACCGCGTGCGTGCCGAGATCACACCGCGTACCCGCCTGCTGATGGTCAATACGCCGCACAACCCGTCCGGCGCGATGCTCAGTGCCGACGACATGCAGGCGCTGGCCGATGTGTTGCGCGGCACCGACATCTACTTGATCTCCGATGAGGTGTACGAGCACATCATCTACGACGGCCGTCGCCACGAATCCTCGCTGCGCCATCCGGAACTGCGCGCGCGCGCGTTCGTGATTTCCAGCTTCGGCAAGACCTACCACTGCACCGGCTGGAAGATCGGGTATGCCATCGCGCCGCCGGCGATGACCGCCGAGTTCCGCAAGGTGCATCAGTACAACACCTTCACCAGCTTCGGCCCGGCCCAGTACGGCTTTGCCGCGATGATCCGCGATGAGCCCGAGCACCATCTGGACCTGGGCGCGTTCTACCAGGCCAAGCGCGACCGCTTCCGCGAGCAGCTGCTGACCACGCGGCTGACACCGCTGCCGGTGCCGGGAGGCTACTTCCAGCTGGTGGATTACTCGGCCGTCAGCGATCTGCCGGACCACGAATTCGTGAAATGGCTGACCATCGAGAAGGGCGTGGCGGCGATCCCGCTGTCGCCGTTCTATGAGACCGCCCCGGCCGGCCAGCGTCTGGTCCGCCTGTGCTTTGCCAAGAACGACGCCACGATGGACGCGGCGATCGAACGCCTGCGGGCCCTGTGATGAGTGACGTGACCGAGCTGCAGGATCTGCGCGTTTCCCTGATCCAGGGCGACACCCGCTGGCACGACCCGGCGGGCAATCGCGCGCATTACGGTGCACTGCTGGCGCCGCTGGCCGGGCAGACCGATCTGGTGATCCTGCCGGAGACCTTTACCAGTGGCTTCTCCAACGATGCCATCGACAAGGCCGAGGGCATGGACGGCCCCACCGTCGCCTGGATCCGCGAGCAGGCGGTCCGGCTGGGCGCGGCAGTTACCGGCAGCGTGCAGCTGCGGGTGGGCGAGGGCGTCTACAACCGCTTGCTGTGGGCCACACCGGAGGGCGGGCTGCAGTACTACGACAAGCGCCACCTGTTCCGTTACGGCGGCGAGCACGAACGCTATGCCGCCGGCCGCGAGCGCCTGTGCGTGGAATGGAAGGGCTGGCGGATCAATCCGCAGGTCTGCTACGACCTGCGTTTTCCGGTGTTCTGCCGCAACCGCTACAACGTCGAGCGCGCCGACCAGCTGGATTTCGATCTGCAGATTTTCGTGGCCAACTGGCCGTCGGCCCGCGCCTATGCCTGGAAGACGCTGCTGCGCGCGCGCGCGATCGAGAACCTCTGCTATGTGGCGGCGGTCAACCGGATCGGTGTGGACGGCAACGAACTGCATTACGCCGGCGACAGTGCCGTGATCGATTTCCTCGGCCAGCCGCAGGTGGAAGTACGCGAGCGCGAGCAGGTGGTCACCACCACGATCTCGGCGGCGGCACTGGCCGCGCACCGGGCGCGCTTCCCGGCGATGCTCGATGCGGACAGCTTCAGCCTGCAGGAACGCAGTTGATGGCTGAACGGATGCCGGAGGCGCGCGATACGCATCATCCGCGCCACACGCGCGCGCTGCTAGATTCGGCTCGTTACCCCTTCAGTACGAGCGGACCTGCATGAAGAAGTTCTCCCTGGCATTGATCGCACTGGCTGGCATCTCGGCCGTCCCGGCCGCACAGGCCGCCGGCAACATTGATTGCGAGCTGCACTACAACCTGGCCGGCTGGTCGGTGCTGTACAAGACCGCCTCGGGCACCGGCACCATCCAGTGCGACAACGGCACCCGCATCCCGGTCAAGATCACCGCCAAGGGCGGCGGCCTCACCGTGGGCAAGTCGAAGATCGTCGACGGCAAGGGCAAGTTCTCCGGTGCCTACTCGGTCAACGACCTGATCGGTTCCTATGCGGCCGTTGAAGCGCACGCCGGCGCGGACAAATCCAGCAATGCGCAGGTGATGACCAAGGGCGATGTATCGCTGGCCCTGGCCGGGACCGGCAAGGGCTGGGATCTGGGCATTGGGGTGGGGCGCTTCACCATCGAACGCCGTTGAGGGGGTAGGGCCACGCCATGCGTGGCTGAAAGGCCTATCCGGCATGAAGCGCAGCCACCCATGGGGGGGCTCTGCCGAAGCGGGTTGATCGCCGCCCGCGCCGACCCAACAAAAAACCCCGGCCGAAGCCGGGGTTTTTTTGTGTCACTGATCAGCCGCCGCGCGGGCCGCCACCACGGTGACCGCCGCCACCCGGGCCGCGGTTGCCGCCGGGGCGACCGCCCGGGCCGCCGGGACCACGAGCACCGGGGCCACCCGGGCCACGGTTGCCGCCCGGACCACCCGGACCACGGTTGCCACCGGGACCGCCGGGGC
>NZ_JASCOO010000033.1:0-39726 GCF_029959485.1 Stenotrophomonas sp. PS02301 | reverse complement strand
GCA
This sequence comes from Stenotrophomonas sp. PS02301, assembly GCF_029959485.1. Lineage (NCBI taxonomy): Bacteria > Pseudomonadati > Pseudomonadota > Gammaproteobacteria > Lysobacterales > Lysobacteraceae > Stenotrophomonas > Stenotrophomonas sp. PS02301. The sequence continues at coordinate 39,723 of NZ_JASCOO010000033.1, read as the reverse complement.
CTACCGAGGTAGTGCGCACCGTGGCGTGCCGGAACGCCTGTCAGGAAATGCAATCGGTAGTGCCGGCCGCTGGCCGGCATCAGCGCCCGCGCTGCATCCGCACCGAGGCGAGCGACACGCCGCTGGGGTGCGGGTAGTCCTCCTCGCGCAGCGCTTCAAAACCACAGCGACGATAGAACGGGACCGCATTGAGCGAGGCCGAGAGCACCAACGGCCGCGCCGGATCCGCAAGCGCCTGCATGGCCTGCATCAAGGTCAGGCCGATGCCACGGCCGCCACAGTCGGGATCGACGAACAATGCATCGATCTCGTTGCCGGCCAGATCGATCACGCCGTAGCCCAACAGCGCGCCATCGGCATCGTCGGCAATCACGCCGCCGCCGGCGGCGAGCAGCGCGCGGTAGTGTTCCGGCGGCGGTGAGGCCGACCACGGCCCGATCACCTCCGGCGGATAGGCCGCGCTGCACAGTTCACGTACGCAGCGCGTGCGCAGCAGCCACAGTCTGTCCGCCTCCTCGGCACGGCCAACGCGCAAACGCACGTCGCGCGCATCGGTCATCGCGATTTGCTCGTCCGCAGCGCCTGGATGCGCGCCGGCGGCTGGAACGAATCGCTGCGCGCATCGGCCCAGTAATCGTGGAAGACCGCATGGTCGGGCACTTTGCGCAGCAGCTCGCCCGGGGCCAGATAGCGGTACAGCGAGGCCAGTGAGCGGATTTCCACCGGCGAGACGCGGCGCAGGATGTGCTCCGGGCCCAGCTCGGAAGGATCGTTCAAGCCGGCCGCGCACAGCAGGTCGCGCAGCGCGCGCAGGGTGTTCTCATGGTAGTTGTGCACGCGCGTGGCCTTGTCGGCCGCGTCCAGGTGACGCCAGCGATGCGGGTTCTGCGTGGCGATGCCGGTCGGGCATTTATCGCTGTGGCAGCTCAGCGACTGAATGCAGCCCAGCGCGAACATGAAGCCACGCCCGGCATTGCACCAGTCCGCGCCCAACGCGATGGTGCGTGCGATCTCGAAGGCACTGGTGACCTTGCCGGCCGCACCCACACGGATGCGATCGCGCAGGTCCAGCCCGACCAGCGTGTTGTGCACCAGCAACAGCGCTTCGTGCATCGGCACCCCCACGTGATCGATGAACTCGGCCGGCGCCGCACCGGTACCGCCCTCGGCGCCATCGACCACGATGAAATCCGGCAGCAGCCCGGTTTCCTGCATCGCCTTGGCGATACCGAACCACTCCCAGGGGTGACCGATGGCCAGCTTGAACCCGACCGGCTTGCCGCCGGACAACTCCCGCAGCCGCGCAACGAACTGCAGCAGTTCCACCGGCGTATTGAACGCGCTGTGCTTGGACGGCGATACGCAATCCACGCCCATCGGCACGCCACGGGTGATCGAAATCTCTTCGCTCACTTTCGCCGCCGGCAGCACGCCGCCATGGCCGGGCTTGGCGCCCTGCGAGAGCTTGATCTCGATCATCTTGACCTGATCATGGGTGGCGTTGGCGACGAACTTCTCTTCGCTGAAACCACCGGCATCGTCACGGCACCCGAAGTAACCCGAGCCGATTTCCCAGACCAGGTCGCCGCCCATTTCGCGGTGATACGGCGAAATCGAGCCTTCGCCGGTGTCGTGATAGAAGCTGCCACGGCGCGCGCCTTCGTTGAGGGCGCGGATCGCGTTCGCCGACAACGAGCCGAAGCTCATCGCGGAGATGTTGAACACACTGGCCGAATACGGCTTGGCGCAGTTCGGGCCGATCTGGATGCGGAAATCGTGGTGGCCGATCTCGGTCGGCGCCAGCGAATGATTGATCCACTCGTAGTCCACCGCATAGGTGCTGCGCAGCGTGCCGAACGGCACCACGTCCATTTCATTCTTGGAGCGCTGGTAGATCAGCGCGCGCTGCTGGCGCGAGAACGGCACATCCTCCAGATCGCTCTGCACGAAGTACTGGCGGATCTCCGGCCCGATCGATTCCAGCCCGTAGCGGAAGTGCGCCATCACCGGATAGTTGCGCCGCAGCGTGCTGCGCTTCTGCAGCAGATCCCAGGTGCCCAGCAGCACCAGCAACGCCGTCACGCCGACGCCCCAGTACCAGGCGGGCCAGATCGTGGCCAACCACACGCAGACCGGGAACAACAGGATGGCGAGCAGATACGCGAGATAGCGATGCATGGCTTTCCTCAATCAATAGCTGCCCCCGAGTCTACAGGCGGTCGTCCACCACTTCCCGGGGCCACACGGATTTGACGTCGTACACCACACCGCCCGGCGTGAGCAGCGCGCGCACCTGCGCGGCGTCGAAGGCACGGAAACGATCATGCGCCACCGCCAGCACGACGGCGTCATAGCCGGCCGCATCCGGGGCGTCGACCCAGCGCACGCCCGCATCGGCCAGTGCGGCCGGCCCGACCCACGGGTCCTGCACGTCCACCCGGGCGCCACAGGCCTGCAGGCGCTGCGCCAGTTCCAACGCGCGGCTGTTGCGCAGGTCCGGGCAGTTCTCCTTGAAGGTCACGCCCAGCACCAGCACGCGTGCCTGCGCGACATCGATGCTGCGTGACGCCAGCAGTGCCAGCACGCGTTGTGCGACATGCTCGCCGACCCGGTTGTTGACCTGGCGCGCGGTGTGGATCAGGTCCGGGTGATACCCCACGCTCTCGGACTTGTGCAGCAGGTAGTACGGGTCCACGCCGATGCAGTGGCCGCCGACCAGGCCGGGGCGGAACGGCAGGAAGTTCCACTTGCTGCCGGCCGCATCCAGCACGTCCTGGGTATCGATGCCGAGCCGATCGAAGATCAACGCCAGCTCGTTGACCAGCGCGATGTTGACGTCGCGCTGGATGTTCTCGATCACCTTGGCCGCTTCGGCCACGCGGATCGAGGGCGCCGGCCAGGTGCCGGCCGTGATGATGCCCTTGTACAAGGCATCGACCACGGCGGCGACTTCCGGCGTCGAGCCGGAGGTGATCTTGCGGATGTCCGGCAACCGTCGTTCGCGGTCGCCCGGGTTGATCCGTTCCGGGCTGTAGCCGCAATAGAAATCGACGTTGAAGCGCAGCCCGGATCCCGCCTCCAGCAGCGGCACGCAGACTTCTTCTGTCGTGCCCGGGTAGACGGTGGATTCGTAGATCACGATGTCGCCCGGCGTGAGCAGACCGGCGATCAGGGTGCTGGCACTGCGCAGCGGCCCCAGATCGGGCTGCTCGTGCGCATCGATCGGGGTGGGCACGGTCACGATGTAGACATTGCACCCGGCCAGCTGCGAAGGATCGGCGGTGTAGCGGGCATGCACCGCGGCAGCGAGCTCGTCGGCTTCCAGCTCCAGGGTGTGATCCACGCCGCGCTGCAGTTCGGCCACCCGCGCGTTATCGATGTCGTAGCCCACCGTGGCCTGCTGCCGGCCGAAGGTCACCGTCAACGGCAGCCCAACGTAGCCGAGGCCGATGACCCCGATGCGCGCGGACACCGCGGCGGAAATGGCGTGCGTCATCGAGCGGCTCCGCACCGCGGAACCGGGCCAGCCATCAGGCGGGGCATCATCAGGGAATACGTCATGCGATACGGAGCCGGGAGACAGGTGGTGCAAGACTAACGCGCCCGACCCTGCCCCACAAAGAACAAAGCCGCCGCCCGCGGAGAGTACGGACGACGGCCAAAGGAATAATGGTCCAGCTGCGGTTACTACCCTTTCAGACAGCCTCCAAGGGTAAACCCCGCAAGACTGGTCACAGCTGGTAGAAAGAGGATAGGCGTGCAACCGTGATCATTGTGTTACGGCCAGCGTTGTTTTGCGTTACGAACCCAATGTCACTGCCGCCGGTTCCAACTCGCCGGAAACACCTGTCCATGCCTCCAGCAGACGACCAAACCCGGCGGGCATGTCGACTTGCTCGGAACACCGCTGTTGGAACCCCTGCCAGGGCGCCTCGACGATACGCGCAAGCGCATCCGGTTCGACCGCTGCCGACGCCATCGTCCATTGGGGGAAATGGCGGGTCTCCACTGATCCGCGCGCGAGTTCGCGCAGATTTGTATGGATGCGCGCGTTGAACACGCGCTGGAACACCGAATCGACACCGTCCTCCGGGCCCTCGAAGTACTGCAGGAAACACCGGCCGTCGAACATCAGCACGCCGGTCACGCCTGCCACTTTGTTGAACCCCATCGCTGCTCGCAGGATCTGATCGATATCAGACGTTTCGATTCCATCGATAGCGTCGCTGATATAAGCGACCGCATGCAGCGGCATGAAGGATTTCCGGAATGAACTGAAGCTGACTATGCCATGAAGTTTTCGCACTGGGTAGACATCGAATGTGCGCGCTGTCGCGTTACGAAGCGCCGGTGACTCACACCTTATTCCGGCGCCTGGACCTCATAGCCCCGGGCACGCAGCTGATCGGCGTAGCCTCCGGGCGTCAGCAGCGAGGTGACCGGGACAGTCGCGAAGGTGACCGCATTGCGCGCCAACGCCTCGCCGGCCATGGTCATCCATTTGCGGTGCGCCTGCGCATCGACATCGGTCAAGCCACGCCGCCGCCCAAAATCGCTGTTGGCCACGGCATCCACGCAGGCCAGGTACTGCCCTTTCACCGCCAGCCGCTCCAGCGCCTCGATATCACCAACCGACCAGGCATTGGCGCGCTCGGCCAGCAGCGGCAAGCCGTGTTCGACCACATCCAGGGTGCGGCGGAAGCACTCGACATCCTGCAAGGCAGTGCCGCGCACTTCCTTCAACGCCTGCCGCGGGTCGGCGATCTTGATCGCGACCTGGGTCGAGACCGGCGTGAGACCGTGCGCCTTGCTGGCCTTCTGCACGATCCTGGACACCGGTGAGGAACGGCCGAGGCCGACATCCTTCAGTGCGGCAGCATACAACTGCGTCGCAGCCACCAGCGGCCGGTCTTTCTCGATGCCTTTGTCGCGGCCGATGTGCCGCTGTTTGAGTACTTCCCAGCGCGCGTGGAGATCGGGCGGCAACACCTCGCGCAACGTGCGTCCGTCGGGATCACGGGCAGCCTTCATCGCCGAGGGCAGCAAGGTCAGGCCGCGGAAGAAGCCCACGTCGGCATCCAATGCCCAGCCCGGCGAGCCGAGCACTTCCTGCGCACTGGCGATCACCGCCTGCACCTCGTCGGCGCGCCACTCCAGCTTGGCCGGCAGCGGCGAAACCGTCCCGAGAATCCACAGTGTGTGGCCCTGGCCGTTGCGGACCTGCCACATGCCTGGCCCGGGCTGCTCACCCGAGACCACCACCGGGGCGAGATCGATCACCTCGCCTGCGGGCTGCGCCGGCACCTGCGCCGGCACCTGCGTCTGGGCCTGCGCATGGGCCACGCCGCCCAACAGCAGCGCAACGCTCCACACCAGTGCTTTCCCTGCACGTACTGCGATTGCCATGTGGCGTGTCCGAGGTGAGTTGCTGCGCAGCGTACGGCGGCACGCGGCCGGCTGCGTAAAGTTTGCGTTGCGCGGGCAACACGTGAAACTGACCGTTGGTGCCCGGGGCCGGAATCGAACCGGCATGGGGTTGCCCCCGGCGGATTTTAAGTCCGATGCGTCTACCAGTTTCGCCACCCGGGCAACGGCGCGCATAGGGTGCCTGATCGCGCCCGGTTTTGGAATGCACGCGCCGCTGCGGGCCCGCTCAGATCGCGCGGGAATACCGCACGGGCTGGTCCGGCTGCATCAGATAGCGGTCGAAACACATCGCCAGCAGCCGCAGCAGTGGGCGCCCGCGCTCGCTCGCGCGCACCACGCCCTGCGCGTAATCGGCCAGGCCGTCCGCCTGCAGTGCCGCCAGCGCGCGCAATCCCTCGGCGAAATACGTCTCGAAGTCCACGCCGTGCCGTGCCGCCACGGCAGCCCCGTCCACTTCTCCCTGGCACATCAACTGGCCGATCACTTCCGCGCGCAGCACATCGTCCTGGTCCAGGGTCAGGCCGCGCCAGACCGGCAACCGCCCTGCATCGACCGCCGCTTCCCAGGCTGGCAGTTCACGCGGGTTCTGGCTGTAGGTCTGGCCGATGTGGCTGATCGCGCTGGCCCCCAGGCCCACCAGATCGGTATCGGCGTGCGTGGTATAGCCCATGAAGTTGCGGTGCAGTTGCCCCGCCCGTTGTGCCCGCGACAGGTCTTCCTCCGGCAACGCGAAATGATCCATGCCGATGTACTGATAGCCCGCCTCCGAGAGGCGCTGCACCGCCAGGCCCAGCAAGGCCAGCTTCTGCTCGGGGCTGGGCAGATCCGCATCGGCGATCTGGCGCTGCGCACGGAACAGGTGCGGCAGGTGCGCGTACCCATACACCGCCAGGCGATCCGGTCGCTCGCGCAGCACGGTTTCCAGCGTCTGCGCGAAACCGGCGAGTGTCTGCTTCGGCAGGCCGTAGATCAGATCCACATTGACCGAGCGCAACCCATGCTCGCGGCAGGCACGAAGGATATCCAGCGTGTCCTCCACGCCCTGCTCGCGGTTGATGGCCTTCTGCACGTCCGGATCGAAATCCTGCACGCCGAGGCTGGCGCGGTTGAAGCCCAGCTCGGCGAGCACCGCGATATCGGCGCGTGTGACAAAGCGCGGGTCGAGCTCGATGGAGAAGTCGCGCGCGGCCGCCGTGCTGAAGTTGAACCGCTGGCGCAGCCCATCGATCAACTCGCGCATCTGTGCCGGCGCCAGGAAGTTGGGCGTGCCACCGCCGAGGTGCAGCTGGATCACTTCGCGCGCCGGATCGAACTGCGGTGCCATCAGGTCCGCCTCGCTCAGCACGCGGGCCACGTAGCTGACGCCTTTGCTGTGATCGCGGGTGATGACCCGGTTGCAGCCGCAGTAGAAGCACGGGCTGCTGCAGTACGGCACATGCACGTACAGCGACAGCGCGCGGCCCCGGCGGTTGCTGTTCACGATGGCCTCGCGCAGGGCCAGCTCACCGTAGCCGTCATGGAAATGCGGGGCGGTGGGATAGGAGGTGTAGCGCGGGCCCGGCCGGTCGTGGCGACGCAGCAGCTCGGGATCGAAGTGCCAGGCGAGCCCGGCGGCGGCAGGCGAGAAGGTATCCATGCCGCCAGCTTGCGCATGCACGGGTGCGCACGCATTGCGTCAGATCAATTCACGCCCGGGCGGCCCGCCATCGGCAGGCTCGGCCAGCGCAGCATCTGGAAGCGACGCCAGAAGGTATCGGCGATCCGCTCGGCGACATCATCGGCCAGCCGCTGCATCGGTGGATTGCCACATTCGGCGGTGGTCTGCCGGAACAGGGCCAGCCAGCGGTCGAACAGATCGCGATCCAGCTCATCCATGGCCATGTGCTTGGGCATCGGCGCCCCGTTGAAGCGCCGCGTGCCGCGCAGCATCGCCGACCAGAAATCGACCAGCTGCGCCAGATGCGCATCCCAATCGTGGATCCGCGCCGTGAACACCGGGCCCAGGCGCGGCTCCTCGCGCACGCGCGCGTAGAAGTCATGCACCAGGCCGGTGACCTCCTCTTCGCTGCACAGGTCCAGCGCGGGATTGGGCAGCGCGTTGTCGGTGGGATCGGACATGAACACCCTCGGGCAGCAACGCCCAGCATCGGCGGCAGGGCCTGCCGCTGCCTTGATCAGGATCAATGAAGCCGGCGGCGAAGCCTTCTAGTCTGGGAGCTCGACAGGAAGCGCGCACTCGCGATCCCGGCCCCCGGTCGGCGCGAAGTATAGCCGTGCCCTGCCCCCTCCTCCTGACCGTGGCCGCAATGAACGACCTGCACGACCCGCCCGACGGCAGCCGCCGACGGCTGATCCAGCAATGGGGCGCCATCCTGTGGCCCAGCTTCGTCGCGGCTGGCCTGGCCAGCGTGGTGTTCTTCGCCTTTGTCGACCCGCTGCGCCTGCGCGACATCAGTTTCCCGCAACACGAGATCAGCCGCGAGTTGGGCTACACGCTGGGGTTCTTCATGTTCTGGGCGGTCACCGCCGCCGCCAGCGCGATCACCTGGTACCTGCTGCGGCCGATGCCCAGCGACGATGACGACCTGCCACTGGGGTGACCATGACAGACCGCCTCACCCTGCATCTGGTTGATCCCTCGCCCTCGCCCCCGCCGCCCGCCCCGGGCCGGCGCGCGCCGCTGCGCTGGCGGCCACTGCTCCCGGCGATGCTGCTGGCCGGCTTCTATCTCCTGCCGTGGCTGCGCTGGGAGGGTCGCCAGGCGCTGTTGTTCGACCTCACCGCGCGCCGCTTCGATCTGTTCGGCTGGACCCTCTGGCCGCACGACGTCGGCATCCTGCTGGGCGTGGCCGCCGTGCTGGCCACCGCACTGGTACTGCTCACCAACCTGGCCGGCCGGGTGTGGTGCGGCTACGGCTGTCCGCAGACCGTGTGGAGCCGGTTGTTCCGGTGGATGGATCAAGGCACCGCGCGCTGGCTGCCGGCCACAGGCGCAGCGCGTGCGGTCAAGCATCTGCTATGGCTGTTGGTAGCCGCGTGGACGGGCATCACCTTCGTGGGCTTTTTCAGCCCGATCCACGGCCTGGTCGGTACGCCGTGGCCACCGGTCTGGAGTGGCTGGGAAACGTTCTGGATCGTCTTCTATGCCGCAGCCACCTGGGGCAATGCCGGCTTCCTGCGCGAACACGTCTGCCGCGAGCTGTGTCCGTATGCGCGCATCCACGGCATGTTCTGCGACAACGACACGCCGCGCATGCAGTACCACGCACGCCGCGGCGAACCGCGCGGCCCGCGCGTGGCAGGGCTGGGCGGTGTCCAGGCGCGGGGCCGCGGACTGCTTGATCCCACCAGCGCCAGCGACTATGCGTTCCGCGCCGCGCACGAGGATATCGCCGGCCCGATGCCGCACTTCAGCGCCGATCGACTCGGCGATTGTCTGGACTGCGGGGACTGCGTCAGCGTCTGCCCGATGGCGCTGGACGTACGCGCCGGGCCGAACGCTGATTGCATCAGTTGTGGCGACTGCCAGGATGCCTGCGATGCGCGCATGCGTGCCTGGCAGTTCCCACCGGGATTGCTTCGTTATGCGCGTCCATCGGCCGTGCAGCACCGCCCGTCACGCTGGGTCCGCCCGCGCACGCTCGCCGCGGCCGGCACGCTGTTGGCGCTGCTGGCCATCGGTCTTCATCACCTGTAGTGGCGCCGCGTTGGCGGTTGTCCCCGTATCGTTTCCCCGGTCCCCCGACCCGGTTTCAGCGCGCGCGTGGGCGTACGCTGCGCGGCGGCACCAACTGGGCGCGCCGCACGATCCCCAACTGCTCAATGATCAACGCCAGCTCATTGGTGACACGGGTTCGCGCGGTGCCCTGCGCGGGTGGGACCAGGCGCTCGAGCACGCGCTGGTAGGTGGACCAGAATTCCGGGCCGCAGCCATGTTTCACGTAGCTGGCTTCCAGCTCGGTTCGCACTCCGTCAGCCAAGTCATGTTCGCCGTATTCCATACGACCTCCGTGGGACTTGCTTGCTTCAGGGACGACAAAACCCCCTCAGGGGGCGGATTCACTTCGGGTTCACCTAAAATTTGCACGGTCATCGCATTAAGTCAATTACCCGAAGGATAAAAGCCACGCCCCCGATGAACCGTTCATACAACGTCCGAACCCGTGCCTGCATCATGCAGGCCGGATACTGACAGCAATATGTCAGGGCGGCGCTCCCGATAATCCGCGCTTGGCCGCCACTCCCCGGGAAGCTGCACAGGGGCGGGCAATCTCACTCAGCCGCCGAGCGGCTCTCCTGCATACCCGCGCGCTCGGGCAGGTGCGGCGCGACGAACTGCATCAGACGCTCCATGGCACTGTCTGCCGGCGGTCCGCCCGCGGCGCGATCGGCAAACGCCTCCCACTCCCCGGCAGACAAAGTCTCGACCAAGGTCGGCTCCACGCCCAGCCAGCGCATGCTCCAGTAAGGAAAGTAGCGCGCAGGCACGCGGGCGTGACCGAGTTTGCGGATGTTCCGATGGCTGCGGGCCTGCAGTACGCGCTCGTGTACTGCCGACACCCCGTCATCCGGGCCTTCGAAGTACTGCAGGAAACGATTGCCATCGCAGAGAAGCACACCGGTGACCCCGGCCAGGCTGTTGAAGCGGATGGCATCCTCGACAAGTGCGTCGAGATGCTCCGCAGACAGCGGGCCTGCAACGTCGCTGACATACGCGATCGCGCAAAGGGGCATGGGTAAACTCCGACGATTTCAAAGCACTATGCTGGCACTTTCAGGTATCTAAATAAAGCCGTTGCCTGAAGCATTCAGAACATACCTGAAACGAACGCCTCCCGTCCTGCACGCGGTCGCCGGTCAGGGCACCCGCCTGGCGCCGCTGGATTACCGATGTCCCGCCATCGAGCTTCGTACCGCTTCACTGAACGCATCGAGCAGGAATGGCTTGGCGATCATCGCCATGCCGTTATCGAGGAATGCCGAGCGCTCCTGTGCTTTCTCTGCGTAGCCGGTCATGAACAGCACCGGCAACGAGGGCCGCGATTGCCTCGCGATTTCGGCCAGTTGGCGTCCGTTGAGGCCGGGCAGTCCGACGTCGGTGATCAGCAGGTCGATCTTCTTGGATGAGCCGAGGATCGGAATGGCGCCATCGGCATCACCCACGACTTCAGCGGTATACCCGAGGTCTTCCAGCACCACGGTGACCAGCATGCGCACCTGCTCGTCGTCCTCCACCACCAGGATCGATTGCCCGGCGCCGAGCGACACTGGCTGTGCGCTCGGTGCACCGTCGTCCTCGGCGGCGTCGTTCACCACCGGCATGAACAACGCGACCGTGGTGCCCTGCCCTGGCGTGGAATCGACCGTGATGTGGCCGCCGGACTGCTGCATGAAGCCGTAGATCATCGACATACCCAAGCCCGTGCCCTTGCCGATCGGCTTGGTGGTGAAGAACGGCTCGAAGATCCGCTCGACCACCTCCGGTGGCATGCCGGTACCGGAATCGGAGACCGATACCACGGCGTACTCGCCTGCCGGAATGGTCGGCACTTCGCCCTCGGCGGCGAAAACGTGCGAGGTCCGCAGGATCAGCTCACCCCCTTCAGGCATCGCGTCACGTGCATTGATCGCCAGATTCAGCAGCGCGCTTTCGAACTGGTTGCTGTCCAGGTTGGCGCGCAGCGGCGCGTCACTGGTCGCCATCTGGATGCGGATCTTCTCGCCCAGCGTGCTGCGCAGCAGGTGCTGGACCGATCCAACCAGCGCGTTGAGTTCCACCGTCTTCGAATCCAGCGACTGACGTCGCGAAAACGCCAGCAGACGCTGGGTCAAGGCCGCCGCGCGCTGGCTGGAGGCGGTGGCCGCATCCAGGAAGCGCTCCATCCCTTCCATGCGCCCCATGTCCAGGCGCATGCGCATGATGTCCAGCGAGGACAGGATGCCGGTCAGCATGTTGTTGAAGTCGTGCGCGATGCCGCCGGTCAATTGCCCGATGGCATCCATCTTCTGCGACTGGCGCAGGGCCGCTTCGCTGGCCTCACGCGCGGCCATCTGCCGCTCCAGCTCCGCCGTGCGCTCGGCCACCATCGCCTCCAGATCCGAGGCATGTTGCTGACTCGTTTCCAGGGCCAGCTTGGAGGCCGTGATATCGGTGACGAAGACGTGGAACCCATCCGGCGCGCCGTCTGCATCCCAGCGCGGCGAATAACGGATCTCGCTGTCGCGCCGGCGGCCGTCACTGAACGGCCAGTTGGCCTCGAACACGATGTGCTCGCCCGCCAGCGCACGTTCGATCAACGGGCGGCGGGTGCGCCAGACCTCCTGCCCGACGACCTCCGGCACGCGTTTGCCGATCACGGCCGATACAGGACGCTCGAACCAGGCCTCATACGCTTTGTTCGCGAAGCGGTAACACAGGTCACGGTCGATGAAGGCGATCAGCACCGGCATCGCATCGGCCACCAGGCGCAGTTCTGCTTCGCTGCGCTCCAGTGCGGCACGGCCATCGGCCAGCGCCCGCATCTGATCACGGACCAGGAACTGCTTGTCGCGCGCACGCAGCGCACTGCGCACGGAGCTGAGCAGCGAGCTGCTGCCCAGCGGCCGGTCCAGCTCGATGATGTTGATCGACAACTGCAGGCCAGGATCGGCCAAGGGGCGCTTCTGCGAGTGCGGCGACCGCAGCAGAATGACGGGAATATCCGACCAGGACGGTTGCTTGGCCAAGGGCTCCAGCAACGCGGCGGTGCCCTTGGCGACCGCCTCTTCGGTGACGACCACCGCACCCACGTCATCATCAAGCGCGGCGGCCAGCCGTGGCAGGCTCTCGTGGATCGCGGTGCGCAGCCCGGCGGCGTTGAGTACGCCGGCAATGCTCGGCGCATCGCGCCCGAACGGCGCAAAGATATGCACCACACCGGAAACGGAGTCACTCTGCACGGGTGTGGCCGAGCAGATGCGCCGTATTGCCCACGAATTCCGGCGTGCCGGTCAGAATGCCCTTGAACTCATTGAGCGGGGCGCTCAGCGAAATTCCCTTGCCGTCGATCTTCAGCTCGCGGATCGTATTCTCGTGCGCACCGCCCCGATTCTTGATCACCGAGATCGCCTTGCGGATGCGCCCCTGCGATTCGAAGAAGCGGAACAACACGACCGAGTCCGCGATGTAGGAGACGTTGAGATTGCCGGTCGACATCGTGCCGACCAACCCGTGTTGCGGATTGATCAGGATGGTCGCCACGCCCTTCTGGTTGAGATAGGACAGCATCTCGTGCAGCTGAAGCATCAGCTGCTTTTCCTGGGGCATCGCGGTGACGTAGCCGTTGAGGCTGTCGATCACCAGCAGGCGGCACTGGCGCTCCTCGACTGCACGCTGCATGTTCCAGGCGAACTCGCCCGGTGAGATCTCGGCCGGATCGACCTGCAGGATTTCCAGCAGGCCCGACGCCAGGTGTTTGCTCAGATCGATGTCCAGCGACTCGGCGCGGGCCAGCAAGGTGCCGATGCGCTCATCGAATTCGAAAATGCAGCAGTGCTCACCGCGCTCGCAGGCCGCCCAGACGTACTGCAGCGCCACATTCGTCTTTCCGCTGCCCGCCGGGCCGGTCAACAGCGTGCTGGTGCCCCGCAGCGGACCGCCGCCGAGCAGACTGTCGATCTCGCCGACCCCGCTGCTGATGGGCGTGCCGTTGAATGTGGCGTGGTGGTCCGAGGCGATCAACCGCGGAAAGACCTCCAGGCCCCCTTCACGGATGGTCATGTCGTGGTAGCCGGCGGTGAAGTTCACCCCGCGCAGTTTCTGGACATGCATCCGGCGGCGCGCCGGGCCGAAATCCAGTGTCAGGCGTTCCAGCGACACCACGCCATGGCAGAGGCTGTGCAGCTGGCCATCGCGCTCCTCACCGGAGGCCGTCATGTCATCGACCAGCACCACGGTCGCGCTCTTGGGCGCGAAGAACTGCTTGAGCGAGAGGATCTGGCGGCGATAACGCAGCGGATCCTGCGATAGCAATCGCAGCTCGGACAGCGAATCGAACACCACCCGATGCGGCTTGATGCGCTCCACCTCGCCGAGAATCAGCTTGACCGTTTCGTCCAGCTCGACTTCCCAGGAGTGCAGTACCGACTGCATCCGTCCGTCGCCCAGCGCTTCCTCGGCCGAGGCCAGCTCAAACAGGTCCAGGCCATCCAGGGACCAGCCGTGAGCATTGGCAACTTCGCGCAGCTCGTCAGCCGTCTCGGAGAGCGTGATGTAGAGACAGCGCTCGCCCTTGCTCAGCCCATGCAGCAGAAACTGCAGGGACAGCGTGGTCTTGCCGGAGCCTGGCGGTCCTTCCAGCAGGTACAGCCGCCCCTGCGGGAAGCCCCCGCCGAGGATGCTGTCGAGGCCTTCGATACCCGTCGCTACGCGTGCTTTTTGTGTCTGCATAAGGCTGCCAAAGTGGACGGCCGCAGCATACGAAGCGTGTTGTGTAGGCCCTGTCGGCTCTGGCCTCCGAAACTGAATGGAGGCCCACAACGCGCAAAGCCCGCTTTCGCGGGCTCTGGGCTACTTTCCATTTGGAGGCCTGGGTCGGAATTGAACCGGCGTACGCGGATTTGCAGTCCGCTGCATGACCACTCTGCCACCAGGCCGGTGACCCTACGATCATCGAAGGCGTGTTGCGTGCCCCGATAAAACAAGACCCCGAGAACGGGGCCTGGTCAGGATTTGGAGCGGGAAACGAGACTCGAACTCGCGACCTCAACCTTGGCAAGGTTGCGCTCTACCAACTGAGCTATTCCCGCAAAATCAAGCGTGTATGTTACCGAAACCACTCGAAACACACCAGCTTTTTCACACTTTTTTTCACATCCCGGCCGATGCTTCCGGACTGGATGCCCGCGTGCCACCGCGGAGAAAAACAAGGCCCCAAGGGGGCCCTGTCGAAATCTGGAGCGGGAAACGAGACTCGAACTCGCGACCTCAACCTTGGCAAGGTTGCGCTCTACCAACTGAGCTATTCCCGCAGACTTTCGCTTGCCCCGACCGCACCGCACCCTGAGGCGCTGGAGGCTGTCGGCCCCTCGACCTGCGTCGAAGGAGCGCTATTCTGTCGGAATTCCTTCACGTCGTCAACATCCTTTTCGCCGCAACGTGGTGTGGTTTCCCACCGGGCGGTCACGGCGGCCTCCGACATCTTCCCCCGTTCTGCTCCCGCACAAAGTCCTCATGTCCGGCTTGCCAGACGTTGACGCGCCGAAGCGCCCCCGGACTTGCACGTCCAGTGCAGCGCAACGCCCTCGCGCAGCCGGCGCCCGTCGAATACCCCCTTCACCCTGTCCTGGGCGAAGGACGGGTGCAACTGCAGGCCCCTCCACTGGGGCGCAGCTCACCGGCGAGCCGCCACGGCAGGTTCGGCGTTTGGTTGCACGTTTCCCACAAGTTGTATTGTCAAAGGGAGTGCAACGCCGTCTGATGCATGCAATGCAGCGGAACCCACACCTGAAGACTCCGACACCCATGGCACACACCTCTGGCAGCAGCACCAGGCTGATGCTGTCTGCACTCCATTACATTCAATGTTGCCCTGCGCGCATGGCCGCCACCTGTACGGGACTGTTATTGAGCGCATCGGCGATAGCCGCCCCCGTGACGCTCGTATTCCCGCTGCCCGATGGCCACCACCTGAGCATCTCGGCCAGCGACAAGCACGTACACGCGCAGCGGGTGTCGGGGAGACGTCGGGCCATTTCCGTGGATGCCGACCTGCGACGGGTGCTGATGCAGGCCGATACCGTGTTTCCGATCAACCGCAGCGCCTTCATGCTGGAGGGCGGTCCGGGCGTAACGCTGTTCGTACGCACGTCATCCAATTCCGCCCGTCCGATGGCCTACTGCGGTTCGGGGCGGGAAGACCAGGTGCTGCTGATCGAACTCCGCGCGAACCGACTGGCCTTGCTCGACCGACTGCTGCTCGACAGCTGCTTACGTTCCATTGCAGTGATCGCAGACCTGGGCGACTGGCCACAGGAAGCCGTGGAACCAATGGCACATCCGTGGGTGGCTCGATTTCAGGCGCTCGACATGGATGGCCCTTATCCCCGCTGCGTTCGCATCGCACATCAACGACTCTGGGTAGACGACTCCTGCGAGACACCCGAGCGGCCTCAGCCTGAGTAGTCGCCCGGCCCGCCATGGCCGACCGCGCTGCGGTGCTGACGGAGTGAACCCATGATGCAGATGCATGCCCGAGGCACGGCACACAAACGGAAAAAGCGACCCGGAAGGTCGCTTTTTTCGTTGCATCGCATCGGGACGGATCACGATGGGATGCGGTATCTGGAGCGGGAAACGAGACTCGAACTCGCGACCTCAACCTTGGCAAGGTTGCGCTCTACCAACTGAGCTATTCCCGCTTGGGAGGCGAAATTCTACAGCCAAATGCATCCCTGTCAACAGCCCTCACGCATTCTTTTTTGCTTTGGTGTTCTCACGCGCGAGGCGCTCGTCTTCGCGCAGGCTCGGCCACGCGGCGTGCAGGTATTGCAGGCCCGACCACAGCGTCAGGATCGAGGCGATCGCCAGGGTCCAGTCGCCGATGTGGAAGACCTCGGTGCCCATCCAGATGTCCTGCATCGGGGTGTGCGGTGCGACCGAATACAGCAGGCACAGCAGCGCGACCATCTGCGCAGTGGTTTTCACCTTGCCGATCACGGCCACACGCACCTTGGCACGCTGGCCGATTTCCGCCATCCATTCGCGCAGTGCCGACACGGCGATTTCACGGCCGACGATCACGGCCGCCCAGACCGCCATCCACGCGGTGGGATGGCCCTGCACGATCAGGAACAGCGCCACGGCCACCATCAGCTTGTCCGCGACCGGGTCGAGGAAGGCGCCGAACGCGGACTGCAGGTCGTAGCGGCGGGCGATCCAGCCGTCGAGCCAGTCGGTGAGCGCAGCCAGGCCGAAGATCGCCGCCGAGGCGAAATTGGTCCACTTGTAGGGGAGATAGAACACCAGCACCAGAACGGGGATCATCACGATCCGCAGCAGGGTCAGCCAGGTGGGGAGGGTCAACTTCATTGCGTCTCTCTACTCGCCCGCCGCGTCGGGCGTGGGCAGTCCATGAAGGTTAGCGTAGATACGCGCAGCGAGGGCGTCATTGATGCCGTCCACTTTCGCGATTTCCGCTTCGCCGGCGGCTTTCAGGCCGACCAGGCCGCCAAAATGTTTGAGCAGGCTGGCGCGCCGGCGCGGGCCGATGCCAGGAATATCTTCGAGTTTGCTGGTCATCCGGGCCTTCTGGCGGCGGCCGCGGTGGCCGGTGATGGCGAAGCGGTGGGCCTCGTCACGCACCTGCTGGATGAACTGCAGCGCCGGTGAGGCCGCACCCGGGCGCAGTTCGCGGCCGTCCGGCATGACCAGGGCTTCATGCCCTGCCCTGCGCTCCACGCCCTTGGCCACGCCGACCAGCATCACCCCTTCCACGCCCAGATCGGCCAGCGCGGACTGCGCCTGGGCCAACTGGCCGGCACCGCCGTCGATCAGCAGCAGATCCGGCAGTACGCCGTCCTCTTCCACAGCGCGGCGGAAGCGCCGCTCGATCGCCTGGTGCATGGCCGCATAGTCATCGCCGGGCTCGATGCCGCTGATATTGAAACGGCGGTACTGGCTGCGCACCGGTCCGGCCGCATCGAACACCACGCACGAGGCCACGGTGGCTTCGCCCATGGTGTGGCTGATATCGAAACACTCCACGCGCTTGACCTGCTCGGTCAGGCCGAGCATCTGCCGCAGGTCTTCGCTGCGTGCGTGCTGCGCGGTGCGGCTGCCCAGTTCGGTGACCAGGGTGATCTGCGCGTTGCGTGCGGCCAGTTCCACGTAGCCGGCGCGCTCACCGCGCACGTTCCAGCGCAGCTGCACCTTGTGTTCGGCCGAGGCACTCAAGGCCGATTCGATCAGGCTGGCATCCGGGATTTCGCGGTCGAGCAGGATCTCGCGCGGAGGGGCGTGCTCGGCGTAGTACTGGGAGACGAACGCGCCCAGCACTTCATCGGCACTCTCCTCGCCATTGGTGCGCGGGAAGAACGGACGCGTGCCCATGTTGCGGCCATCACGGAAGGCCAGCAGCAGCACGCAGGCGCTGGCGCCCTGGGTGGCGCAGGCGAGCACGTCCAGATCCGCCGCGCGGCCATCCACGTATTGGCGGGTCTGCATGCTGCGCAGCGAGGCGATCAGATCGCGCAGGCGCGCGGCCTGCTCGAATTCCAGTGCTTCGCTGGCGGTCTGCATCTGGGTGCCGAGCTCGCGCGCGAGCTGGTCGCTCTTGCCTTCCAGGAACATCGAAGCGCGGCGTACCGACTCGGCGTAATCCTCCGGTGCCACCAGCTCCACGCAGGGCGCGCTGCAGCGGCCGATCTGGTACTGAAGGCAGGGCCGCGAGCGGTTGCGGAACACGCTGTCTTCGCAGCTGCGCAGCTTGAACAGCTTGTGCATCAGGTTGAGCGTTTCGCGCACGGCAGTGACGCCGGGGTACGGGCCGAAGTAACGCCCCGGCACCGCGCGCGGGCCACGGTGCAGTGCGATCCGCGGCCATTGCTCACGGGTCAGCAGCACGTGCGGATAGGTCTTGTCGTCGCGCAGGGAGACGTTGTAGCGCGGCGAGAGCGACTTGATCAGCTGGTTTTCCAGCAGCAGCGCCTCGGCCTCCGAGCGGGTCACGGTCACGTCCATGCGCGCGACCTGCGACAGCATCGACATGATCCGCGTGGTCTTGGGCGTGCCGTTGAAATAGCTGCCCACGCGGTTGCGCAGCGCACGCGCCTTGCCGACGTACAGCAGCGTGTCATCGGCAGCGTACATGCGGTACACGCCGGGGGCGGTGCTCAGGTGGGCCGCAAATGCCTTGCCATCGAAGGCGGGGGCGGAAGAAACAGTCATTCGTTGATCGGCACGTCGCTCAGGACACCACTGACGGGGTCGAAGCGCAGCACGGCGTGGGCATCGGTCTCGGCAATCCAGACCGCGCCACCGCCCAGCGCCAGGCCAGCCGGGCCGTGCAGGCGGCGCGGCAACGCCAGCGTACTCAGCTCACCACCGCCCAGGCGCAGCGTGCGCAGGCGGCCGTTGCCGGCATCGGCGATCCACAGCAGCGGCGCATCCGGACTCAGGGCAATTGCCTGCGGGTACTGCAGCAGTGCCGAGGTGCGCGGGCCGTCCTGTTCGCCGAAGGTCCACAGCCCCTGCCCGACCAGCGTCTGCACCAGATCACCACGCAACTGCATGGCGCGGATCGAGGAGCCCAGCGCATCGCAGACGTACAGCACCTGCTGGACCGCCGCGACCGAGCACGGCTGCGCGAACGCGGCCACGTGGCCACTGCCGTCGCGCTCGTCGATCGCCCCACTGCCGGCGCGCCACTGCAGGCTGCGCTGGCCAAGGTGATAGCTCCAGATACGGTTGTCGCCGGCCATGGCGATGTGGATCTGGTTGTCGGCGACGGCCAGGCCCTGCGGGTGGTTGAGTGCGGTGTGGCGCGGATCGGCCACCGGCCCTTCGATCGGTTCGCCGGGGCGGCCGGTGCCGCATAGCGTATCGACCTGGCCGGAGAGCAGATGGATGCGGCGCAGGGCATGGTTGCCGGTGTCGGCCACGTACAGCCATTCGCGCTCCAGCGCCAGGCCCTGGGGATGGTGGAAGGCCGCCTGGGCCTGGTCCCCATCCATGAAATCGGCGGTGCCCATGCCGAACTGGCGCAGCACGCGGCCACCATGACTGCACTCGAGCACGCGGTGATGACCGGTGTCGGCGATGTACAGGCGCTCGGTGGTCACCGCCAACCCGGTCGGGAAGCGCAGCGGCAGGCGCGGCTCGGGGCTCAGCTCACGGGCGCCGTGCAGGTCTTCATCGGACGGCCGCGAGCTGCCTTCGCACAGCGCAGCAAGGGAGCGTTCCAGTTCCCCGCCGAGACCGACCAGACGCTCGCGCTCGCGCCCTTGGGCATCGAGCAGGACCAGGGTCGGCCATGCGGTCACGCCGAAGCGGCGCCAGCCATCCCACTCCGCATCCAGCAGGGCCGGCGCGTTCAGCCCCTGGCGGCGCAGCAGCTTGAGGGATTGATCGGGATCGCGCTCGCCGTCGAAACGCGGCACCTGCAGCACCAGCAGCTGCAGCTTGCCCGGGTTGCGTGATTGCCACTGGGCCAGCTCGGCCAGCCGCTGCGCGCACCACACGGAGGCGGCATTGACGAAGGCCAGCACGACCGGCCGCCCCTGCAGCTCGGCCAGGGTGGTCGGTTTGGCGTTGAGCCAGGTGGCGAATTCGGGAAGATCCTGGACGGGCTGGACGTTCATGCCCCGATTATGCCGGACTCGGCGTCATGCAACCGTCGTGCCACGGTCACGGGTGTGCTGCCCACCAGGCCTCGGCACGCGCCAGATCGTCCGGGGTGTCGATGCCGGGCGGGAACTCGGCCGGGGTCAGGGCCACGCTGATGCGGTGCCCCGCTTCCAGCACGCGCAGCTGCTCCAGCGACTCCACCTGTTCCAGCGCCCCCGGCGGCAACGCGGCGAACTGGCGCAGGAAACCGGCGCGGTAGCCGTAGATGCCGATATGGCGCAGCCAGTGCGGGCCGGACAGCGTGTCGCGCGAGCGCGCGAAGGCATCGCGGTGCCACGGAATCGGCGCGCGGCTGAAGTACAGCGCATCCAGGTTCTGCTTGCGCACGACCTTGACCACGTTCGGGTCGAACAGGGTGTCCGCGTCTTCCACCGGCGTGGCCAGCGTGGACATCTCCGCACCGCTGTAGACCAGGGCTTCGGCCACCGCGCGGATTCCTTCGGCCGGGGCGAACGGCTCATCGCCCTGCAGATTCACCACCAGGGTGTCATCGGACCAGCCCGCCTGCGCCGCGCACTCGGCCAGCCGATCGGTGCCGGAGGCGTGCTCGGTGGAGGTCATCGCCACGCGCACTTCGGCCAGGCCCTGCAGGGCATCGGCGATGCGCTGATCGTCGGTGGCGACCCACACCTCGCGCGCGCCGGCGAGCAGCGCGCGTTGCGCCACGCGCAGCACCAGCGGCTCGCCGCCGAGCAGGCGCAGCGGCTTGCCCGGCAGCCGCGAGGCCGCGTAACGGGCGGGAATGGCGACGACGAACTCGACGGAAGCGCTCATGGGGGATGACCTGTACGAAAGGAATGCAGTCCGGGCGTCAGTGTGCCGCAACCGGCACCGGGCCCGTCAACGCTTGCCGAGTTTCTCGACGCGGTCCAGCAGGCTGATCCAGAACGCCGCCGGCAACTCGGCCGACAGCGGCACGGCGAAGTGCCATTCGGTCGCGAAGGCCTTGCACTTGACCGCGTCCTTCTCGGTCATCAGCACCGGCAGTTCGCTGCCGAAGCGCAGATCGGACGGCTGGTAGGCATGGTGATCAGCGAAGGCATGCGGCACCACGCCGATGCGATGCGCGCGCAGCATGTCAAAGAAGCGCTGCGGATTGGCGATACCGGCCACCGCATGCACGCGCTGGCCCTGGAAATGCGAGAGGCGCCGCGCGCGGCCGCCCTGCAGCGGCTGTGCGCTGTCGATGCGCAGCTGCATCGGCCATTCGCCGAAGCCGCAGGCGGTCTGCGCTTCGGTGCCCTCGCTGGCCTGGCCCATGTTGACCACGCGGAAATCGCAGTCGCGCGCACGGCTGGCTGGCTCGCGCAGCGGCCCGGCGGGAATCAGCCGGCCGTTGCCGTAGCGACGCTGGGCGTCGACCACTTCAATTTCGATGTCGCGCGCCAGCCGGTAATGCTGCAGGCCGTCATCGCAGACGATGATGTCGCAGCCCGCCTCGACCAGCGCCTTGCCGGCCCCGACACGATCCGCATCCACCCGCACCGGCGCACCGGTTTTCCAGGCGATCAGCACCGGCTCGTCGCCGCCGACGGCGGTATCGGTACTGGCCAGCACCCAGCGCGGGGTGCCCGCATCGTCGCGACCATAGCCACGGCTGGCGACCCCCGGCTTCCAGCCCGCTTCGCGCAGGCGGTTGACCAGCGCGATCGTCAGCGGGGTCTTCCCAGTGCCACCGGCGGTGACATTGCCGACCACCACCACCGGCACCGGCAGCGAATGCCGTTTCAGCCAGCGACGGCGATACGCCATCCTGCGCAGCGCGATCGCCGCACCGTACAACGGTGACGCCAGGCGTGCCAGGAACGGAATGGCGCTGCCGTCATACCAGTACGACGGCGTGTGGGTGCCCTTGCCTGCCATCAAGGCTGCCTTTCGCGGAACTGCATCTTGTGCAGGTGCTCGTACAAGCCACCCAGCGCCAGCAGTTCGTTGTGCGTGCCACGCTCGACGATGCGGCCATGGTCCATCACCAATACCTGATCGGCATGTTCGATGGTGGACAGACGGTGCGCGATCACCAGCGTGGTGCGCTCGGGCATCAGCCGCTGCAACGCATCCTGCACCAGACGCTCGGACTCGTTATCGAGCGCGGCGGTGGCTTCATCCAGGATCAGGATCGGCGCATCGCGCAGGATCGCGCGGGCGATCGCCAGGCGCTGACGCTGACCGCCCGAGAGCAGCGCACCGTTCTCGCCGACCGGCGTCTGCAGCTGCTGCGGCATGCGCGCGATGAACTCCCACGCATTGGCCGCTTCGGCCGCAGCGCGGATCTGCGCTTCGGTCGCATCCATGCCGTAGGCGATGTTGGCGCCCACGGTGTCATCGAACAGCATGACCTTCTGCCCAACCATGGCTACCTGGCGACGCAGGTCCGCCAGCGGGTAATCGTCCAGCGCCACCCCATCCAGCGTGATGCGGCCACCGCTGGGTTCGTAGAAGCGCGGCACCAACCGGATCAGGCTGGTCTTGCCGCTGCCGGAACGGCCGACAATTGCCGTCACCGTGCCCGGCTTGGCCACGAAACTGATGTCGTCCAGCGCGATGCCGGTATCCTCGCGATAGCGCAGCATCACGTGCTCGAAGGCGAGCTCGCCCCGTGCGCGGCCGATCCTCTGGATGCCTTCGTCGCGCTCGACGGGCATATCGAGAATCCCGAACAGGCGCTCGGCCGCGGCCACACCGCGCGAGATCGAGGTCTGCACGCTGGTCAGGCGACGCAGCGACGGAATGATCGCCATCATCGAGGTCATCAGGCCCATGAACTGGCCCGCGTTGAGCTTGCCGGCCAGTGCCTCGCGGGTCGACACCCACACGATCACCGCCAGCGCCAGGGCCGCCAGGAACTGCACCGTGCTGGAGGCCAGCGCGCGCGTGGTTTCGACCTTCATGTTCAGGCCGAGCATGCGGTTGGCCAGACGGGAATAGCGCGAGATCTCGTGCGCCTGGGTGCCATGCACCTTCACTTCCTGCTGCGCGGCCAGGGACTGCTCGGCGGTCTGCGCCATGCCGCCCATGCCGTCCTGGATGCCACGGCTGATCCGGCGGTAGCGCTTGCCCACGATCGAGACGATCACACCGATGAGTGGCACCACCACCAGCATCGCCATCGTGACCTTGACGCTCATCTGCAGCATCACCACCAGCATGGCGATGATGGTGAGCGTATCGGCCACCAGGGTCTTGAGCGCATCGGCGCTGGCCTGGGTGACCTGCTCGGTATCGAAGTTCAGGCGGCTGACCATCACCGGCGTGGCTTCAGCATCGAAATGCGAAGACGGCAGATGCAGGTACTTTTCCAGCACCTGCTCACGCAGGTCGCGCACCACGCTGCGCCCGGTGCGGGCCAGCGCGTAATCGCTGACCAGGGTGGCCAGGCTGCGCATCATGAACAACCCGAGGATGGTCAGCGGCAGGATCACCGCCATCCGCGGCTCCGGGTTGACGAAGCCCCGGTTGACCAGCGGCTCCATCAGCTTGGTGAAGCTGTAACCGGCCAGGGCCTCCACCACCATCGCGACCACGGCGGCGACCATGAACACCCAATAGGCACCGGTATACCCGAGCAGGCGCTTGTAGATCGGCCAGACGGGGGAATGTTTCTTGCTCATGGACGCACCTCCGGCGCGGTAGCGATGGCGATGCGGCGGAAGCCCAGCTGGCCCAGAGCATCCTGGGCCGTGACGACAGCCTGGTAAGGCGTGCGCGCGTCGGCGCGCAACAGCACGGTCTGTTCCCGATCGCTGCCGGCGACGGCGGCAATCGTCTGCTTGACCGACTCGACGTCGGTGCGCAGCACTTCCTGGTCGTTGATGAAGTAACGCCCCTCGGCATTGACCAGCACGCTCAGCGAGCGCGGCGGCTCGGTGGTGTCCTGCTGGCTGGCGGTCGGCAACTGCAGCTGCAACGTCGAGCGCGCATCGAAGGTGGTGGTGACCACGAAGAAGATGATCAGGACAAGGATCACATCGATCAGGGGAACCAGATCGATATGCGGCTCGTCCTGGATCCGGTCATTGCGGATGCGCATCCGTCAGCCCTTGACCGTGACCGGTGCGGCGCCGGCCGAACCAGCGGCGGCACGCGGCCCGTTGTTCATCACGCCCGGGCGACCATCAAGCGCATCCAGCAGCGCCGACGCCTCCTGCTCCATCTCGATCACGTAGCCGGCGATGCGGCCTTTGAAATAGCGATGGAACATCAGCGCCGGAATCGCCACGATCATGCCCGTGGCGGTGCAGACCAGCGCCTTGCCGATACCGCCGGCCAGCTGGTTCACATCGCCCACGCCGTGGTCGAGGATGCCCATGAACATCTGGATCATGCCGACCACCGTGCCGAGCAGGCCCAGCAGCGGACCGGCCGAGGCGATCGTGCCAAGGGCATTCAGGAACCGCTCCATGCGGTGAACCAGATGCCGGCCGGCATCTTCGATGCGTTCGCGGATCTGGTCGCGCGGGCGGTTGCGTGCTTCCAGCGCGGTCGCCAGCAGCGCGCCCAGCGGCGAGTTGCCGCGCAGCGACTGGATATGACTCGGGTCGAGCTTGCCGCGCGCGGCCCAGTTGCGCACTTCCTGGCCCAGCCCGGGGGGCAGGACTTCATTGCGCCGCAGGGTCCAGAAACGCTCCAGGACGATTGCCAAAGCCAGTACGCCCAACAGCAGCAGCGGCAGCATCGGCCAGCCACCGGCCTTGACCAGTTCCCACACGTTTCAATCCTCCGGCCCAGCGGCCGCCTGTTTGATCGCCGATAGGATAGCAGCCGGCCGGCTCCGCTCCGCGGCATCCCACCAACGCCGCTCGAAAACCCGTTGTTCACGCACCTGCAGGCCGTCACGCCCGAGCCAGACCCGCACCGCGCCGCTCTCGGAGGTGTTGAGCACCTCGGCGCCCACGGCCTGCCAGCGCTCCACCACCTCGGCACGCGGATGGCCAAACCGGTTGCGGTGACCGGTCGAGACGATCGCCAGCCGCGGCGCGACGGCCGCCACCCAGGCCGGCGTGGACGAACTGGCACTGCCATGGTGCGGAACCACTACTGCCTGGGCCGCCAGCAGCGCGCCTGCGTGCTGGACCAGCAGGGCCTCGCTGCGCTTCTCGATGTCCCCGGCCAGCAGAATCGCCCCCCGGCTGGTTTCCAGCCGCAGCACGCAGCTGCTGTCGTTGGTCGGCTGCGGTTCGTCACGCGGGGGATGCAGCACCCGGAACGTCACGCCATCCCACTGCCAGGATTGCCCGGCATGGCAGGCCGATGCGCGGCCGCGCAGGGCGCCGGGCGGCGCCTGCAGCGTCGCGCCGGGAAAGCTGCGACGCACCCCGCGCAGGCCACCGGTGTGGTCGCGATGGTCGTGGCTGATCATGATCCGATCCAGCCGCCCCTGCCCCAGCGCACGCAGGGTCGGCACCACGATCCGCTCACCGGCATCGAAGCCGTCCTCGGCCCCCGGCCCGGTGTCGTACAGCAGCGTGTGCCGACGCGTGCGCACTGCTACGGCCAGGCCCTGCCCCACGTCCATCACCAGCAGTTCCACCTCGCCCTCGGCCGGCCCATGCCGCGCCGGCCACAGCAACGGCAGGCACAGCAGCAGTGCGGGGACCCGGCCACCACTGCCACGCGGCAGCAGCAGCCAGAACACGCCGAACACGGCCGAGATCAGCGCCCAGCGGTTGGACTGCGGCAGCCACCACAGCGACAGCTCGCTGCGCGCGGCATACCCGAACAGCCACCAGCTCGCCTCGAAACACCACGCGGCCAGCTGCCACGGCCAGCGTCCGGCGCCGTCGATCAGCGCCTCCAATGCAGTGCCCAGCAGGGCCAGCGGCACGACCACCATCGTCCACCAGGGAATCGCCACCAGGTTCACCAGCGGCCCCGCACGCGAGGCCTGCCCGAACAGCGCCACGGTCAACGGCAGCAGCGCCACGGTCGCCACGCCCTGCGCGCTCAGGAACCCCCGCAACCAGCCCTGCTCACGCCCTGGCAGGCACCAGATCAGCCACAGCACGCCGGCGAAGCTCAGCCAGAAGCCGGGTGCAAGGACGGCGAGCGGGTCGAACAGCAGCATGGCCAGCGCCGCCAGGGAGAGCGACTGCGCCACGGTCGCCCGCCGCCGGCTGCAGCGCGCGGCGGCCACCACCGCGATCATCAGCACCGTGCGCACCGTCGGCAGCGCGAAACCGGCCGCTGCGGCGTACAGCGCCGCGACTGCGACGGCCGCCGCCGCGGCCCCCATCGGACGCGGTACGTACAGGCCGAGCATCGGCAGGCACCGCCAGACCCCGCCCGCCAACAGAGCAGCGACGCCGGCCACCACGCCGACATGGAAGCCGGAGATCGCCACCAGGTGGGTCACCCCCAGCGCGCGCAGGTCGTCCCAGTCGGCCTGGCTCAGGCCGCGGGTATCGCCCAGTGCCAGCGCCTGGACGAAGCGACGACCATCGCCCTGGACCGCCCTGGCGATCGCACTGGCCATCCGCTCGCGCCACGCGGGCAATCCGGTTGGCTCACCCAGCGGATGCGCCTGGGCAGGTTCCCGCACGTACCCGCTGCCAGCCACCCGTTGCCGCAACGCAAAACCCTCGGCGTCGAACCCGCCCGGGTTTACCCGCCCGCGTGGCGCCCGGACACGGACCGTGACCGACCAGCGTTCGCCGGCTCGGAGCGTGCGCCGGCGATCATCGGCTGCACCACGGAATCCGTCATACCAGCCCAGGGCGAGGTCCCGGCCGCGGAGTTCGCTTGGCATCGCCGGATCATCATCGACCCGGAACCGGAAGCGGGTGCCCCCGGGACCGTGGTCGGGGAGACTGATCACGCGGCCGTGCAGCGCATGGTCCACCGGCGGCCCACCGGGGGGCAGCTGCTGCGCCAGCCCGGCGTGAGCGTGCATGGCGGCCCAGCCGAGACCGGAAAGAGCAGCACCGAGCAGGCGGAGGCGGGAGGGCAGGATCCAGAGCAGGATGCCGGCAACTGCGGCGGCGACGCCCCACCCCAGCGGCAGCAGCCGGGGCGAGAAGACGATCGCGCAGATGCCGGCCAGCAAAGCGACCACACACGCCTTGCCGAAAATGGGAAGAGACGCGTGTGCCCCCATGCCGCCGGTGTGTAGCACTCGCCGCATGTGCAGCACCCAGGAAACCCTGAGTGTCGACCGCGGGCGCAGTGCGGGGTATCAGTGCAGCATGCAGGGCGTTGTCAGGAAATGCACATAGCAAAAAAGCCAACCCGAGGGCTGGCTTTTCTGTTGTGCCACTTCAGTCTCCGGGACTGAAGTGGTGGGCGGTACAGGGTTCGAACCTGTGACCCCTACCATGTCAAGGTAGTGCTCTACCGCTGAGCTAACCGCCCGTTTTGCTTTCCTGCCCCGCTGCGAATGCGTCGGTGCAGGCCGCGTATATTACGGACGCCCCCCGGAAAGCGCAACACTTTTGTGAAGATATTTCACAACGTGGTGTTCAGCCCAGACTGGCCTCCTTCAACTGGCGGATCTGATCGCGTACGCGCGCCGCATCTTCGAACTCCAGATCGCGGGCGTGCTGGTACATCTGCTGCTCCAGGGCCTGCAGGCGCTTGGCGATCTGAGCCGGCTCCATTGTGCGGTAATCGGTGGACTCTTCGGCCACGCGCCCGCCCTTGCCTTTGCCCTTCCCCTTGCCGCGCGACTCTTTCTCGGCCGCTTCCGAACGCGCGCCTTCGAGCACATCGGTGATCGGACGCAGCACCGATTTGGGCACGATGCCGTGCAGTTCGTTGTATTCGACCTGCTTGGCGCGGCGGCGGTCGGTCTCGTCGATCGCGGCCTGCATCGAGCGGGTCATCTTGTCCGCATAGAGGATCGCCTTGCCGCGCAGGTTGCGCGCGGCGCGGCCGATGGTCTGGATCAGCGACCCGGTCGAACGCAGGAACCCTTCCTTGTCGGCATCCAGGATCGCCACCAGCGACACTTCCGGCATGTCCAGGCCTTCGCGCAGCAGGTTGATGCCGACCAGCACATCGAACTTGCCCAAGCGCAGATCGCGGATGATCTCCACACGCTCGACAGTATCGATATCCGAGTGCAGGTAACGCACGCGGATGCCGTGTTCGGTCAGGTACTCGGTCAGGTTCTCGGCCATGCGCTTGGTCAGCGTGGTGACCAGCACGCGGTCGCCCAGCTTGATGCGTTCGTTGACTTCGGACATCAGGTCATCGACCTGGGTGCCAACCGGGCGGATTTCGACCACCGGATCGATCAGGCCGGTCGGGCGCACCACCAGCTCGGTGATCTCGCCTTCGGTCTCGCGCAGCTCGTACGGCCCCGGCGTGGCCGAGACATAGATGCTGCGCGGGCAACGCTCTTCCCACTCTTCGAAACGCAGCGGACGGTTGTCCAGTGCCGACGGCAGGCGGAAACCGAACTCGACCAGGGTTTCCTTGCGCGAGCGGTCGCCTTTGAACATGGCGCCGATCTGAGGAATGGTCACGTGCGATTCGTCGATCACCAGCAGCGCATCCGGCGGCAGGTAATCGAACAGCGTCGGCGGCGGATCGCCGGCGTTCTTGCCGGTGAGATGCCGCGAGTAGTTCTCGATGCCGTTGCAGTAGCCGACCTCGGCCATCATTTCCAGATCGAACTGGGTACGCTGCGCCAGGCGCTGCGCTTCCACCAGCTTGTTCTGTTCGTACAGCTGTTCCAGGCGGACCTTCAACTCTGCCTTGATCGTGTCCACCGCCGACAGCACGCGCTCGCGGGTGGTCGCGTAGTGGGTCTTGGGATAGATCGTGTAGCGCATCATCTTGCGCAGGCTTTCGCCGGTCAGCGGATCGAACATGCTGATCTGCTCGACCTCGCCTTCAAACAACTCGATGCGCACCGCTTCGCTGTCCGATTCGGCCGGGAACACATCGATCACCTCGCCGCGCACGCGGAAGGTGCCGCGGTGAAGCTCGAACTCGTTGCGGGTGTACTGCAGCTGGGTCAGGTGCTTGATCAGGTCGCGCTGGTCGATCCGCTCACCGGTGGAGAGGATCAGGCGCATCGACAGATAGTCCTCGGGCGCGCCGAGGCCGTAGATCGCCGACACCGTCGCCACCACGATCGCATCCGGGCGCGACAGCAGGGTCTTGGTCGCCGCCAGCCGCATCTGCTCGATGTGCTCGTTGATCGAACTGTCCTTCTCGATGAAGGTGTCCGACGAGGGCACGTAAGCCTCCGGCTGGTAATAGTCGTAGTAGCTGACGAAATACTCGACCGCGTTGTGCGGGAAGAACGACTTGAACTCGCCGTACAACTGCGCCGCCAGGGTCTTGTTCGGCGCCATCACCAGCGTGGGTTTCTGCACCCGCTGGATCACATTGGCGACCGTGTAGGTCTTGCCGGAACCGGTGACGCCGAGCAGGGTCTGCTTGGCGATGCCCGCCTCGAAGTTGGCGGTCAGTTTCTCGATGGCCGCCGGTTGGTCGCCCGCCGGCGAATACGGGGATACAAGTTGGAAACGATCGCTCATGGTGCCGCCACTGCCGGGAAGCCTTCAGTATAACGGCCGGGTTGGTGACGGCCTGTTGAGGGGAGTGCCGACAGCAAAACGCGGCATGAACCGGCGGCGGCGGGGCCTTCGGGCCGCCAGAGTGAAGGTTGCCTGCCCCCTCCTGGACGGTCACCGTGAAACACTCCCGCCCAGCCACCTGCGCCGGCGTGACGCTGATCCAGTCGCTGATCGCGATGGCGGTCATGGCCGTGCTCACGGGCATGGCCCTGCCGGCCATCAAGCAGACCCGGGAACGCCTGCAGGCCGACAGCCTGCGCATGCAGCTGGCCTCGGCGTTGGCGACCGCGCGCAACACGGCGATCACCGAACGGCGCCCGATCGCGGTCTGCCCCACTGACGATGGCGTGACGTGCGGCCGGAACTGGAGCCGGGGCTGGGTGCTCTATGCCCCCGCAACGCCCTCCTCGGCCGAGGCTCCCTCCGCAGGTCACCTGCTGGTGCAGCAGCACGCCCGCTCGCGGCTGAGCGCCGGGGGGAGTCAGTCCAAGCCCCGCATCCAATTCCGGCCGGATGGGCGGCTGAATGGCAGCAATCAGTCAGTCACCTTCTGCCTGGACGGCGCCTCCCAAGGGAAGGTGGTGGTCAGCCTTGCAGGCCGGATACGCAGCGAGCGGCCGCGTGGTCCCGTGGCCTGCTGAGGCACGCGTTGCCCGCCGCGCGGAAACACAAAAAGCAAAAGCCGCGATTGCTCGCGGCTTTTGCAGATCTGGCGCCCGAAGTTGGACTCGAACCAACGACCCCCTGATTAACAGTCAAGTGCTCTAACCGGCTGAGCTATTCGGGCGGGGTGCGCATTCTAGCCAGCATCGGCAGTGTGATGCAAGCACTCCCACACAACCCGCGATATGCCAGCGTCACCAGCACCCGGAGACGGTCTTTTCAGTGGGCTTCTTGCGCCCCGCCTGATCCAGCGCCAACGTGCCGCACTTGTCCTTCGCCTGGGTTCCGCCGGCCACCGGGACGGCCTGGATACCGAACGTACTCGCCGTCGGGTCCTTGTCGAAAGACAGGGTGTAATGTGCGGTGCCATCGCGCGGTGACTGGGTGAACTGCAGCGTGGCGGTGGCGTACGTGTTCTGGACCGTGTGGTAACGCTCCAGGTTCTGGGCCAGTTCCACCAGATCGGCCTTGGCCTGGGCGCGCCGGGATTTCCGCACGGAGTCCTGGTAGGCCGGCATGGCGATGGTGGCAAGGATGGCCACCACGGCCACCGTAATCATCAGCTCGATCAGGGTGAAACCGGCGACCCGGCGGCGCAAAGCGGTCTGCATGGGGGCTCTCGTCATGAAGGTCATCAGCGCACCTGCCGCCAGGACTGGCGTCCGCAGGGGCGCGGCATGTACAGCGGATCCGCACCCGGTGCACGCAGCACGAAGGTGCACTGGTTGGCCTTGATCAACTCATCCACCGTGCAGGTGGCCTTGGTCGGGTCGCACGGGGTCAACTTGGGCACGAAGATGTTGCTGTCCTTCACTGGTGGGCCGCTATTGGTGGCCCCGCCCTTGGTCAGCGCGATGCCGCCGCAGTTGCCTGTGCACAGCGAATCGCCCCCGATGTCCAGACTGAGGCCTGTCATCGATCCAGCGCCGGTGAGCAGATCAAGCGAGTACATCCAGTTGGTGCCGCCACCGCCGCCGCAGACTGCCTGCCCCGGCTCGTAGGTGGTGAATACCACCTTGCGGTCCTGGATGGTCGGATAGCCAACGAAGCGCTCACCGGCCACCACGTCGCCGACGATCAGGTCGGTATACCAGCCGCGCTGGCTCACATAATTGACGGCGTTGCTGCTGACATCCCGCAGCGAGTACCCCCCGCTTCCGGCACGCGAGGTGATCTGCTGCGAGATCAGGTCACCGCGCCCGCCAATCGTCGAGCTCATGTTGTCCCAGACGCCGTACAGCGATTGCACCGGCGAAGACGAACTCACGGAATTGTCGTCATTGGTGAAGTACTGACCGGTGCCGAACACGATGTTGTAGCCACGCCCGGCCGCCTTGGAGACCTCCAGCCCCCCCATGATCGGCTGGGCGACACTGTTGCGGCTGGCGGTGAACAGCGGCGCGCCACTGTAGGCCACGGCCCACTTGCTGGGATCTGGATCGCGGAGGTCGAACTTCCACAGGTTGCCCTGCATGTCACCGCCGTAGACGGTGTCGGCGATCCCGTTGTTGTTGTAGGCGGCCACCGGTGCGACGTTGATCAGGCCGTTGCGCAGCGCATAGCCGCTGCCGCTGGGCGACAGCCGCTTGAGCACCTGCCCGGTCTGGATATCCACCACGAACAGCACCGGCTTGCCACTGGATGCATTCACGCCGTTGCCGAAGATCGCCACGAACCGCGGCGCGCTGTCGGCCGTACTGCCGGAGACCGGGACAATCACCGGCTTGCCCAGCGCGAAGCCCATGTCCGAATCGGTCTTGCCCGAGACTTCCCACAGCACGTCATCCTTGGTGAAAGCCCCCGGATTGCTGATGTTCAAGCCGAACACCGCGCCGTTGCCGACAGCCTCTGCATTGGGCGCGCGGGTGGCGCCACCGGCACCGGTGGAGCCGACCAGCACGGTATGCCAGGCATCGCCGTAATAGACATCCGACGAGGTCAGCGCGCCATCCACGTAGTACCGATGCGAATAGGTCGGATTGGCCAGCTCGGCCATGTGTTGCAGCGATGCGGACGGAATGAACGCGAAGAGTTCATTACCCGCCGTTGTGCCGGTGGAGGCGTCGAAGGCGTGCAGCATGCCGTCGTTCGCGCCGACATACACCATGGTGCTCCGGCTCTTCTTCGCGGTCAGGTAGTCGTTGTACCGGGTCGCCAGCGTCGCTTTCCAGGTGGGCGTGGAGCCCCACGCGCCATAGCCGTAGTTGTCGGCCGTGGACACGATCTCGGTGGTGGAGTTGACGATATCGCCAAGAATCGAGCCACGCGAGCGGAAGCCGCTGATGGCCGAGCCTTTCAGGTAGTTCACCAGATCGGCCACGCTGTGCGAGCCGAACCAGTCGGGAATCGAGCTGCTGAAGCCCATGTTGGCCAACTGGGCCTTGCGGTCCGCACCCGGGACATCGTTTGCTTCGAACGGTGCGGCCGCCACCGGCACCAGCGCCCCGCTCCCATTGACCGTGGTCGGCGAGGTTGCCATGACGATGGTGCGGCCACTGGAACTCATCTTGGTCGAAGCGCGCCACAGCTCGATGTCATCGGTTCCCGTGTCGGACACCTTGCTGGCAACGACATCCCCCACCCAGTCATTCGTTCCGGAGGCGACCTTGTAACTGGCCGAGACCGTGAACGAGCCCGCATTGATACGCGCACCGGACCCGCCGCCAGCCACCGGCGCGTCCCCCTCGGCTGCACTCTCGAAGATCGCCTCCAGGGCAGCCTTGAGCGCGGCCGGGTTACGTGCCAGGAAGTAGTTGTCCGGCGTGCCCGGCACCTTGGTGTCCCACTTGCCACTCGGGACACCGTACTTGGCGGCGTACCAGAGCGGACTCTGCAACTGGTTGGCCTGGGATCCGCTGAGCTTGTAGCGCACCACCGAAGGCTTGGTCCAGTTATTCGGCGGGTTCTCGGTGGAGCTGAGCACCGAGCCATTGCTGTTGCCAGGACGCAGCAGCAGACGCTGCACGTTGTTGGCCGCATTGGAGCCAACGATGGTATAGCCGGTCAGCATCGCATTGCCTGCATACGCCGACAGATTCTCAAGGCGCACCAGCACCTCGTCTTCGCCGATGGTCGCACTCAACAGTTCGTTGGAGCACACGGTATTGTTCGGCGAACGCCAGCACATGTCCGCGATGCCCGCCTTGTCGCCACAGGCTGCGCCGACGCAGTAACTCATCATGGTCACAACGTCGTTGTCATGGTCGTTGCCCCAGAGCGAATCCTCCCAGACCAGCGAGAAACTGCCGGACTTTCCGTCGGCACGGTACGGGCGCCCGTAGACGCGTTTGGGCCCGACCGCCGCCTCTTTGGTCCCGATGCCCACCGAGCCCAGGAAGCAACTGCGCCAGCCATTGCTGTTGAAACCTGCGCCACCCTCGTTGTTGGCCTGGCAAAGAGGAGACAGCGAAATCGTGCCGCCTGCGACGCTGATGTCGAACTTGGGCAGGTTCTCGGACATGGCCACCGTATACGTGGTCGCCGTGACCTTGTAATCGCCCGGCTTTCCTGCCAGGCCCGGCCGCAGGTCCGTCTCGGCGGCCGCCTTGGCCAGGCCCGCGATCAGATAGCTGCCTTCGGTGGACGGAATGTCCGGGCAGATACCGCGGACCAGGCTGAGCTGGTTCACCTCCAGCGCCTGGCAGATATCCTCGTGCGTATTGATCGATGCGTAACGCGGCGTTGCGGTGACGCGCCCGGCCAGGTAGCGCTTGCCATTGATGCCTTCAGCGGCGCCAAGCGCATCCGTGGCGGACTCCGCCGAGGCAAGATGCGGGACCGAGCCGACGTTGTCACTGTCAAAGGACGGCAGACCCGAGGACATCACCAGGATGTTGCAGGTCGCGCAGTACGAATTTCCGCCCTGCGCAGGGCTCCGATAGGGATCTTTCCACTCCACACCGACGGGCAGTCCGGACAGATCGCCGGTGTCGTCATACACCTTCGTGCCGGCACCGACGTAGCGCAGTGCCTCGGCATACATCTCGGCCAGCGGATTGCCCCACGCACTGCACTTCTTGGCCTTGTCACCCGACGTGCCCGGGTCCAGCAGGTTGCCGCGATCACCAAAACCCTGGCGATTGAGGATGCTGTAGTCGTTGCAGTCGTTCCAGTTGTTGCTCCAGTTCCACTGATCGATGCGGAAGTTGGACATCGTGTTGATGATGCCCTCCGTCCCGCTGTTGCGCGCCAGACAGAACTGCCCGGTGGCCAGGTTGATCTCATCGCCGGCATCACACAGCTTGCTGCCGTTGCCGGCGATCTTGCCGATGTTCCTGCGCAGGACCCCGCCATCGCGCGGGTGGGAATAGGTGCCGCTCACCAGGCCGAAACGCAAGCGCCCGCTTTCACCGTAGGCCTGCAGCAGGCCGCTGGGCTTATAGTGATCCTTGGTGCCATCGTTGTACTTGCGGCAGAAGCTCTCGCGATGCGCATCATTGGCGGGGTCACAAACTTCCACCCGGACGTCGTAGTCGGTCGTCGCCTTGGGCGTATCCGCTCCACCCTCGCCGGTACGGTTGACGCCACACTGATACGAAGCCGTGGACGCCCACTCGGACCAGTTGCCACCGGCCACCCGCATCAACGGCGCGCCGTTGGCACTGATGCTTGCGTTGCAGAAGGATGTGGTCGAGGTCAATGGCGTGAAGCTGTTGATATCGGCGCCGGCATATACCTTGACCCAGGCATGCAGGTCGCTGGGAATCTGCGCGCGCTCCAGGACCGTCTTGGCCGCATCATCGGTGGAGCGTTGGCCGCCGTAGAGGACGTAGCGCATCACGTCCAGCCGGCTCATGGTCACCCAGTTGAGGAAGTTGCCCGACCAGCCCGTGCCACCACAGCTGTGCCCGTTGGTGCCGGTCGCCGGACCTGATGCCTTGAAGTGATTGCTGGTGTAGCTGTAGCAGAGTTTTGAATCGAAATAGCCTTCGTACGGGAACTTGTCCTGGTACGTGGTATCGATGATCTTGTCACCGTCCAGATCGCTGTAATCGCTGTAGGCCTTGTTGAACAGCTGCTCATCGCGCGACATCACCATCATCATCAGCGGCGGCTGGCTCTGCTTGGTATACAGCGGCTCCTGCGCGATGTCGTAGTCGCCCAGCGCGGCGCGCAGCGGCACGACGCGACTGAGCAGGAAGCCCACCGCGATGACAAGGAAGCCAATGCGCAGCCAGTTGATCGTGCGCTTGCTGAAATGGAAGCGATCAGAGGTCATGGGATATAGATCGTGTCGACGACCGCACTGGCCGAGGGATTGGTCGGTTCGTCACTGGCCAGTGCAGTGATCTGGTAGATGTTGCCGGTCTCTTCGTTCTGACGCTCACCCACGCGCGCACTGGAGGCTGCGAAGCACTTGTCCAGGCGCCGGGTATAGCTCGCCTTGGCATCAGAGGTCCCGTCGGCCCAGGTCAGGGGATCGAAGATCGGGCTGCACTCTTCCTGCTTTGCCGTGTAGGTTCCGCCGGCTGCCAGGTCGGTATCGATGGTGTTCTCCAGCGTGCGTGCATCAGCCTCGGCATTCTGGAAGGCCAGGTTGGTGCGCAGGTAGTTGGCCGCCATGCGCTCCTGCATGCCGGTCACCTGCATGCCTGCTACGCCGAGAAGGGCAAGCAGGATCAATATGATGAGGGCGACATACAGCACGGCACCGTTCTGGCGGCGCGGTGCGACAAAGGGTTTTGGACGCGATGCCATGGAAGCCTCAATTGCCATAAAGGCGATTACGTACGGCGATCGTGGTTTGATAGACCGTCCGGAAACGACCGTCCGTCGGCGCGGTGAAGGTGACGCCCATGGCTGTCAACGCCGCATCCGCGTTGGCCTGCGCTGCGGCTGACGGATCCGGGCTTTCCAGCACCAGGCCCAGCTGCACTGACCCGACCCGGCGCCACGCATCGGCGGCCGGCGTGATCGAGGCATCCACGTCGGCAGCGGTTCCCTGCCGATCGATGTAGCCGGTGGGCGGCGAGGCGGCGCTGAGCGAGCGATCCTGCCCATACAGCAGCTGCATGTTGCGGACCCCCTCCACCAATGCTTCCGGCGTACCCGCGACCAGGGCTTCACCGGGTTTGGCCGAAAACCGCACGCGATAGAGCGAACTCTGCTTGGTGGTGGCGTCGTAGCCGATGTAATAGACCACGCTCTCCGCGCGGTACAGCATGGCCTGGCCCGGCGTATAGAGGCTGGTGAAGCTGCCGGTGTTGTTCGGCGCGGACTCGAACGTCACGGTACCGGCAGACCCACTCACCGCGCTTGCCTGGAACATGGTGGCGGTCAGGCAGTCGGCGACACCGAACAGGCCCGGCGCTTCCACACCACTTTGGAGAACAGCCCAACGGCTGCTGTCGAAATTGAACACGGGCTTGTCGTCCGTGCCCCCCACCACGGTGACCGGGACACCATCGGGCACCAGAAACCGGAGCGCGACGATGTCGCTGCCGTCCACCCGATTGGTCAGCGCTGCGGCGTATTCCGTCGGCAGCGCCGGGGTGTACTCGATGCCGCCGGTCGACGGTGTGGCACTGAGGGTCAACGGGTCGCCGGGCTTGGTATCGGCGGCCTCGAAGCCCTGGATGGACTGCATGAAATCCAGCGCCGGGTGGCCGCCGGCATCGAACGTCGTATGCATCGAGCCAGGGCTCTGCACGTTGTGACTCTGGTCGTTGACGCAACCGAAGTGGCCGGCCATGCGCAGATCACGCTGCAGGAAGTCCATCGCGAAACGGCCATTCTCCTGCACGCGCGCCAACCCTTCCGAGAGGCGCGAGGCCGTGCGCGAAGCGGCGAACACCTGCATCAGGCCCAACAGCAGGACCAGGCCGATGACCATGGCGATCATCAACTCGATCAGCGAAAGACCGCGTACGCGTTCTCGGGACGACATGGCGCGCATCACAGCTGGGTCCTCGCCGCAAAGGTGGTGTCTGCGGCATCCAGCCAGCGCTCGTCGCCCCAGCTCACGCTGACCGTCACTTCATCGCCGCTGCGGGTCACCTTGGCACTGGCTTCATCGCCCAGGGCCTTGCCCAGCCGGCAGCGCCAGTCCGTCATGTACTGATCCTTGGTGATCTTGGCGCCGATCGGCGATTTGCAATCGGCGGCCTTGGTGGTGGCCGCGTAGGTGCCTACGTAGTTCGTCGCGGCGACGCGGTTGATCCGGATCTGGTCCAGCAGCTCGTAGCTGAGGTTGGTCGCCTGGGTGCGGAAATTCGCGCTTTGCACGAACCGCACGTTCATCGTCTGCAGCAGCGCGAAACCAAGCAGGCCGATGCTCATCACCACGATCGCGATCAGCACCTCGATCATGGTGAAGCCGCCCTGCCCTGCGCGCCGCGCGCCAAGATGTCTTGCCGTCACTTGCAGCTCTCCCGTTCCACACGTACCTGCCCCACCGCCGACAGCCGCAGCGTGCGCTGCAGCGGCAGGTCCCCGCACTCATCGGGCTTGAGGGTGATGTCCAGCGCCGATGCAGCGCGATTTCGACCCCGGCCGTCAAAGGCCAACGTCAGGTTGTTCTCGCTGCCCAGCATCTTGGTCGAGCCAGCCGAGTACCGCAGCACCGGTTCCCCGGAATCGAAACTGCCGCTGCCGTCGGCATCGGACCAGACCATCCAGCCGTCGCCCCAGGTATCACCGTTGCAGCTGGTGCCATCGGATGAGGCGCATACCCCCGCCCCCCGGGTGTTCTTCAGCGCTTCGCTGCGCGCCAGCGCCAATGAAGCGATCAGCTCGTTGGTGGTGGTGGCCGCCCGGTTCGAGCGCAGCACGCCCTGGAAGCTCGGAAACGCAATCACTGCCAGGATGGCAAGCACCGCGATGGTGACCATCAACTCGATCAGTGTGAAGCCGTTGGACCGGCGCAAAGACATGAAACGCTCCCCAGCGTTGATGACACAGAAGATGAACGTCCCGCCGCCGATCAGCAAGAGGCGGCAGGACGAACGGTCGCCCGGAGGCGACAGGCGTCAATCAGTTGACGCAGATCCAGACCGACGGCCGGCCCCTGCCCGCCGCCGGCCCGGTCAGGGCCTCAGGCCATGACCTTGTAGCAGGGCTGGTACTCGCCCGAGATCTTCATGCGGCGCTGTTCGACGAAGGCGCGCAGCAGCTCATCCAGGGCCTGCATCATGTCCGCATCGCCATGGATCTCGAACGGACCGAACTGCTCGATGCGGCGCATGCCGTCTTCCTTCACGTTGCCGGCCACGATGCCGGAGAACGCGCGACGCAGGTCGGCCGCCAGGGCATGCGGCGGACGGCCGTGATGCAGGTCCAGCGCGGCCATCGCCTCGTGGGTCGGCACGAACGGCTGTTGGTATTCCCACGGAATCTCGATCGACCAGTTGAAGAAGAACGAGTCCTTCTGCGCCAGGCGGTGCTCGCGCACGCGCTTGATGCCCTGGGCCATCTTGCGGGCCACGTTGACCGGGTCGCCGATGATGATTTCGTAGCGGCTGGCAGCTTCCTCACCCAGGGTGAGGCGGATGAAGCGGTCGATCTGCTCGAAGTATGGCGCGGCGACGGTCGGGCCGGTCAGGATCAGCGGGAATGGCAGGTCCTTGTTCTCGTCGCGCAGCAGGATGCCCAGCAGATACAGGATCTCCTCCGCGGTTCCGACACCGCCGGCGAACACGATGATGCCGTGGCCGATACGCACGAACGCTTCGAGACGCTTCTCGATGTCCGGCATGATCACCAGGTGGTTCACGATCGGGTTCGGCGACTCGGCGGCGATGATGCCCGGCTCGGTCAGGCCGATGTAACGCGTGGTGGTCTTGCGCTGCTTGGCATGGGCGATGGTGGCGCCCTTCATCGGGCCCTTCATCGCGCCCGGGCCGCAGCCGGTGCAGATGTCCAGCCCGCGCAGGCCCAGCTCGTAGCCGACCTGTTTGGTGTACAGATACTCATCGCGGCCGATCGAATGGCCGCCCCAGCAGACCACCAGGTTCGGGTCGCCCGGGTTGAGGATGCGCGCGTTGCGCAGCAGCCCGAACACCGCGTTGGTGATGCCTTCCGAAGATTCCAGCTCCGCCGCGTACGCCGGGCCCATCTCGATGGCCATGTAGGCCAGATCGCGGACCACCGCGAACAGCAGCTCGGCCACGCCGCGGATGATCTCACCATCCACGAACGCCATCGCCGGTGCATTGACCAGATCGATGCGCACGCCGCGGTCCTGCTGGGCCACCTGGATATCGAAATCGGGATACAGATCGCGCGCCGCGCGCGGATCGTCCGAGGCACTGCCGCTGGTCAGCACGGCCAGCGCGCAGCGGCGCAGCAGCTCGTGCATGCCACCACCGGAGGCATCGCGCAGGCGCGCCACTTCCGCGCGCGACAGCACATCCAGCCCACCGCGCGGGTAGATCCGCGCGTCCTGCACCGGCAGCGTCCGCGCCGGCTTTTCGTTGATCGTCATGTCCATCTTTTTCGCTTTCCTCAAGGTTACCGACTGTACCGCTGCCCCCTTAAAAAGCAAAACGGCCGGGAAACCCGACCGTTGGATGTGTCCTGACCGCGACAGGGGCACTGGGCCGTCGCAATTGCGCTGATTTCCGCGCAACCCATTGAAGATACATCCACGGTGCCGTTCTGGCAAGGGCGCCGAGGCGACAGAACAACGGCAACGCCGGCCCCAAAAAGAAAGCGGCCGGGTTTCCCCGGCCGCGTCCATTTTCTGCATCAGGTGCTGGCGGATCAGAACTTGTTCTTCAGGGTGAGCGG
>NZ_JASCOO010000032.1:0-40487 GCF_029959485.1 Stenotrophomonas sp. PS02301 | reverse complement strand
GGCGTGGGGGGGGGGGGCCGCCCCGCGGCGGCCACTACCGGTCAGTGCGCTGACGACCAACGGTCGTCAGCTACCGGGCTGACGTACGTCAGCTGCTGCACCATTCGCACTCAGAAATATCGATGTCGTTCGAGCGCACGTAGTAGGTCGTCTTCAGCCCTTCGCGCCAGGCACTCATGTGCAGCGCGAGCAGGGTGCTGGCGCGGATGGTGCTCGGCACATACAGGTTGAAGCTGATCGACTGGTCCACGTGGCGCTGGCGGCGGGCGTTCTGGCGGATGCTGGCGAACTGGTCCACCCGGTAGGCGCCTTTCTCGTAGTACGGGTAGGTCTCCAGCGACAGCCCCGGTGCGGCGACCGGGCGGCGGAAATCCTTCTTTTCTTCGTAGTAGAACGCGCCGTACACCGGATCGATCGAGGCCGTGGAGCCGGCGATCTGGGCGGTGCTCATGTTCGGTGCCACCGCCATCAGCCAGCCGTTGCGCAGCCCGTTGACGCCCACCTGCGCCGCCAGTTCCCGCCAGGCCGGGCTGTCATAGCCACGGGCGCGGAAGTACTCGCCGTTCTGCCACTCACTGCCGACGAACGCGCTGTAGCGCCCCTTTTCCTTGGCCAGGGTCATGCTGGCCTGGATGGTCAGGTAGTTGATGCGCTCGTAGAGGCTGTCGGCGTAGTCCTCGGCTTGGGCTCCGTTCCATTCGATCTGCTGCAGGGCCAGCAGGTGATGCCAGCCGAACGTGCCCAGCCCGATCGCGCGGTACTTGCGGTTGGTGATGGTCGCCTGCGGCACCGGCAGCTGGTTGAGGTCGATCACGTTGTCCAGCATCCGCACCTGGATCGGCACCAGCCGCTCAAGTACATCGCTGCTCAGCAGGTCCGGGGCGGCCGTCACCGCGCGGCCCAGGTTGATCGAAGACAGGTTGCACACCACGAAATCGCCGGCCTGTTTGGTCGTCACGATCTGGTCGCCGCTGATCATCTCCTGGATCATGCGGGTGGGGCTCATGTTCTGCAGGATCTCCGTGCACAGGTTGCTGGAGTAGATGCTGCCGGCATGCTTGTTCGGGTTCATCCGGTTCACTTCGTCCCGGTAGAACATGAAGGGATTGCCGGTCTCCAGCTGGCTGACCATGATCCGCTTGAACAGCTCGATGGCCTTGATCGTGCGCCGGCTGATGCGCTCGTCGGCCACGACCTCCTCGTACTTCGCGCGGAAGCTGCCCTGGCCGCGTTGCTCATCGTGGAAGTCCTGCAGGTACCAGCCCTTGATCCGCTTCACCTCATACGGGTCGAACAGGTACCAGTCGCCGCGCCGCTCCACCGCTTCCATGAACAGGTCCGGCAGGCACACCGAGGTGAACACATCGTGCGCGCGCAGGCGCTGGTCGCCGTTGTTCAGGCGCAGATCGAGGAAGGCTTCGATGTCGCGGTGCCAGACATCCAGGTACACCGCGATCGCACCCTTGCGCTGGCCCAGCTGATCTACGCTCACCGCGGTGTTGTTGAGCTGCTTGATCCACGGCACTACACCGCCGGAGGAATTGGCCACGCCGCGGATCGAGGAACCCGCCGAGCGGACATAGCCCAGATAGGCGCCCACGCCGCCGCCGTGCTTGGAGACCCGCGCCACGTCGGTGTTGGAGTCGTAGATGCCCTGCA
This sequence comes from Stenotrophomonas sp. PS02301, assembly GCF_029959485.1. Classification (NCBI taxonomy): domain Bacteria; kingdom Pseudomonadati; phylum Pseudomonadota; class Gammaproteobacteria; order Lysobacterales; family Lysobacteraceae; genus Stenotrophomonas; species Stenotrophomonas sp. PS02301. Next base: position 38,828 of record NZ_JASCOO010000032.1, on the reverse strand, counting down.
GGCTGTCGTCCACCGTGTCGATGAAGCACGACGACAGCTGGCCGCCCACTTTGCCGGCATTGGCAAGCGTCGGCGTCGCCACCGTCATGTACAGGTTGGACAGCGCCCAGTAGGCCTCACGCACCAGCAGCATGCGCCGCCGCCGTGAGCGCTCGCCGTGCTCGTGTTCGTGCTGCATCAGGTACAGCGCGATGGTCAGCCAGCGCTCCTGCGGCAGCTCGTAGACGGCGCGCGAGTGATCGGTGGCGAGGTAGCGGGTGGCCAGCAGGTACAGGCCGTTGTAGGCGAACAAGGTGTCGCGCTCGGGCTCGATCATCTGCCCGGCTTCCTCCAGTTCGTCCTTGGAATAGGCCTTGAGGATGTCGATCGAATACACGTTGCGGTCCGCCAGGCTTTCCTGCAGGCCCACATACGAGCCGTACTTCAGCGTGGCATCGTAGAAACGGTTCTTGCTGGCGCGCTTGTACAGGCGGCGCAGATAGAGGCGGGCGGCGAAGTGCTCCCAGTCCGGCGCGGTCAGGTCGATGCGCGATTCCGCCTCGCGGATCAGCAGGTCCACCATTTCATCGGCGCTGAGCTGCTGGCGGCGTGCGATCTGCCCCAGCACGCTGCGCAGGTAATCGGCCACGTCCAGCTGCGCGAACTCGCCATGCACGCTGTGCACGGTGCGCTCCAGCCGCGCCTGGTCGAACGGCATGCGTCGGTTGCCGCCCTCCTTGGTGATCCACAGCGTCTCACTGCAGGTGGCCGCATCAACGGGGGTGTCCGTGGGCGGGGTGAGGGTCGAAGCGACGGTGTCGTCGGTGTTCATGCGTTCTCCATGCATGGCGCAGAGCCCAGCAGGCGGCGCGGCAGAGCCGTGCGGCAGCCGGACAGAGGGCGTGATTGGTGGGCAGGCCCTGCGTGTGCAGGAATACGTCGCCGCAGGCTCACATCGGTGGCGACGGGCCATGCTTCCAGGCGCCGGTCAGGTGGGCGCAACGGGGCGTTCAACAGCAACGCGGCGTTGCAACGGTGCACCGGGCCTGGCGGAAGCGGGGAGCCGATGGACACAACATAGTGGGGTGGTGTGAGCTCGTCAACCGTATATGTAGTGTCTTTTTGTCGCAGGGGTGGGGGGGGCTGCGCACATGAACACCCCATACAGATTGCACTATCAAACGCAAATGCGAGCCGTTATCATTTGATGAATCACAGGGCGGTGATGCGTTCGCAACCGGATGGCAGAACCGCGCGCGCGTCGGCGCACCGCGTGGTTCAACTTCTTATTGGCTGTGGTGTTCAATGTCTTCACGTCCTGTCGTTTCCGGTTTGCCCGCCCTCGTTTCCGCCGCGTTGCTCGGCACCATGGCGATGATGGCGTTCGTATCCGTGATCGGCCCGGTGGTGCGGGTGTTGGGCCTGGCCGAGTGGCATGCCGGCCTGTCGGTCACCGCGGCCGGTGTGTTGTGGATGCTGTCGGCGCGCCGCTGGGGTGCACTCAGTGATCGCATCGGGCGCAAGCGCGTGCTGCTGATCGCATTGGCAGCCTACGCGGTGATCTACGTGGCGCTGGCGGTGTTCGTGGATGTGGCGCTGACCTCACCGCCAGCGATCTGGCTCTCCGTGCTGGTCCTGGTCGGCACGCGTGCCCTGGTCGGGCTGTTCTACGCCGCCGTGCCGCCGACCGCCGCGGCCATCATCGCCGACCAGGCCGCCCCGGGGCAGCGCGGCAGCGTGATGGCCAAGCTTGGCACCGCCAATGCGCTGGGCATGGTGCTGGGCCCGGCCGCCGCCGGTTGGATCGCCTACCAGAATCTCTCGCTTACCCTGTATGTGGCCGCGTTGTTGCCGTTGTTGTCGCTGCTGATGATCTGGTGGCGCCTGCCGAATACGCCGCCCGTCGCGCCGACGCACACCGGCCCGAAACCAACGCTCGGCCTGGGCGATGCGCGCCTGCGCCTGCCATTGCTGGCGGTGTTCGCCGCGATGATCTCGGTCACCGTCGCGCAGGTGACGGTCGGCTTCTTCGCGATTGATCGGCTGCAGCTCTCCCCGGCAGACGGCGCACGCATGGCCGGGCTGGCCCTGACCGCCGTCGGTGTCGGCCTGATCTGCGCGCAGGGTCTGGTGATGAAGCTCAAGGACATCCGCCCGACGCGCTGGATCCTGGTCGGGGCGCTGATCTCCGGACTGGGCTTTGCGTCGGTCGCGCTGGTCAGTGTGCCGTGGCAGCTGCTGGCCAGTTATGCGATCGCCGCGTTCGGCATGGGGTTCGTGTTCCCCAATTTCCAGGCGCTGGCGGCCGATTCGGTGGAGGCGCATGAGCAGGGCGCTGCGGCAGGTACGGTAGCGTCGGTGCAGGGCATGGGCATGGTGGTCGGGCCGATGATCGGCACACTGTTGTATCGGTGGTCGCCGAGCGCGCCGTACCTGCTGGTGGGCGTGGTGCTGCTGATCCTGGCGGGCTCTGCCGCCCTGCATCGTGCGCGGGGTGCGGCATGAACGAGATGCTCGCCAGCGGCGTGGCCGATGAGATGACCGACACCGCCACCGCTGATGCGGCCGACGCCCCGTACTTCCTGCTGCGCAGCCCGCAGCAGGCGATGGAAGCGCACGGTGTGCGTGCGCGGCTGCCGTCCGGTGCCACCGCCACCTTGGCCGGGCGCGTTGCCGCGTTCTTCGCCGCGCCGCGCTCCGGCCCGCGCCTGCTGGTGGGGGCGGTACCGTTCGATCCCGAGCAGGGCGATGCGCTCTACCAGCCGGATCAGGTGTCTGGCCAGCCCACCGTGGTCCGCGTGGAAACGCCGACCCTCGTTGGCGATGTGCTCGCCGAACCGTCTGCCGATGCGTATGCGCAGGCGGTGGCGGCCGCCGTCACGGAACTGCAGCGCACCGACGGCCCATTGGAGAAAGTCGTGCTCGCGCGCAGCCTGCGGGTCACCACCGCGCAGCCGCTGCATCCGCGCGTGCTGGCCGCACGCCTGGGCAAAGACCCCAGCGTGGCGACCTACGTCGTCCCGGTGCCCGCAGCAGGCACGAACGACGCGGCCTGGCTGGTCGGCGCCACCCCGGAGCTGCTGGTCTCCAGGCGCGGTGACCGTGTGCTCTCGCATCCGCTGGCCGGCTCGGCCCGTCGTTCGGCCGATCCGGCCGAGGATGCACGCGCCGCGGAGACGCTGCTGGCCTCGGCCAAGGATCACGACGAGCATCGCCATGTGGTCGAGGCCATCGTGGCCGCGTTGGCACCGCTGTGCCATCACGTCGAGGCACAGCCGCGGCCGACACTGCACGCCACCGCCACCATGTGGCATCTCGGTACCCGCATCCACGGCACGCTGAAGGATCCTTCGGTGTCCTCGGCCGCCCTGGTCGCGCTGCTGCATCCCACCCCGGCGGTGTGCGGCACGCCGCGCCAGCCGGCACTTGAACTGATCCGTCAGGCTGAACCGGTCGCACGGGGCTTCTATGCCGGCGCCGTCGGCTGGACCGATGCGCAGGGCGATGGCGACTGGTATGTGGCGATCCGCTGCGCACGCGTGCAGGGCACCGAAGTGCGCCTGTATGCCGGGGCCGGCATCGTCGCCGAGTCCCAACCCGATCTCGAGGTGGCCGAAACGGCTGCCAAGTTCATGGCCCTGCTGACCGCGCTCGGCGTCCATGACGTTCGTCCTTTCTGATGTGCGGGAGCTGTCCATGAACGCATCCTTCTCTTCCGCCCGGGTGCCGCTGCGCCAGGTCTGGCCGCCGGCCCTGGCCGCGCGCTATCGTGCGGCCGGCCATTGGCGCGGCGAGACCTTTCCGGGCTTCCTGCGCGAACGCGCCGAGCGCTTCGCCGGCGATATCGCGGTGGTCGGCGGCGATACGCGCCTCACCTATGCCCAGCTGTGGCAGGAGGCCGGCCGCATCGGCGCCGGCCTGCTCGCGCAGGGCTTGATCCCGGGTGACCGGGTGGTGGTGCAGCTCGGCAACGTGCCGGAATTCGTGACCGTGGTCTGCGGGTTGTTCCGCGCTGGTTTGATCCCCGTGTATGCACTGCCCGCGCACCGCATCACCGAGGTTGCGCACTTCGCGCGCAAGGCCGAGGCCAATGCCTATATCGCTGCCTCCAGCTACGAGGGGTTCGATTACCGCACCCTTGCGCGCGAACTGCAGGCGCAGGTACCCGAGGTGCAGCACGTCATCATCGCCGGTGACGCGGCCGGGTTCACCGCGCTGGAGGTGCTGGCGGGCGATCTTGAACAGCTGCCGCTCGATCCCGACCCGCAAGCGGTCGCGTTCCTGCAGATCTCCGGGGGCAGCACCGGCCTGTCCAAGCTGATCCCGCGCACGCACGACGACTACCTGTATTCCTTCCGCGCCAGCAACGCGATCTGCGGCATCACCCAGGACAGCGTCTATCTCGTGGCGCTGCCGGCTGCGCACAACTTCCCGATGAGCTCGCCGGGGTTCTTCGGCACGCTGTACGCTGGTGGCCGTGTGGTGCTGAGCCCGGGCGCGGGCCCGGAGACCGCGTTCGGCCTGATCGCGCGCGAGCGGGTGACCTGTGTCGGCCTGGTGCCGCCGCTGGCGCTGCTGTGGGCGCAGGCGGCCGCCACGACCACGCACGATCTCTCCAGCCTGCAGGTGGTGCAGGTCGGCGGCGCCAAGCTGGTGCCGGAGGCCGCGCGCCGGGTGATCGCCGGGCTGGGCTGCACCCTGCAGCAGGTGTTCGGCATGGCCGAGGGCCTGGTCAACTACACCCGCCTGCACGACAGCGAGGAGATCACCGTTTCCACCCAGGGCCGCCCGATCAGCGAAGACGACGAGGTGCTGGTGGTCGACGACCACGGCAACCCGGTTGCCGACGGTGAGACCGGCCATCTGCTTACCCGCGGCCCGTACACCATCCGCAGCTATCACAACGATCCCGCCGCCAACGCACGCGCCTTCACCGAGGACGGCTTCTACCGCACCGGCGACAGGGTGCAGCGCCTGCCGGGCGGCTATCTGGTGGTGCAGGGCAGGGCCACCGATCACATCAACCGCGCCGGTGAGAAGATCTCCGCCGAAGAGATCGAAGACCATCTGCTGGCGCACCCGAGCGTGTTCGATGCGGCGGTGGTCTCCATTCCCGATGCCTACCTTGGTGAACGCAGCTGCGCCTTCATCATTGCCCAGGGCGAGCCGACCAAGGCCGCCAGCCTCAAGGCGTGGGTGCGCGGCCGTGGCCTGGCGGCGTTCAAAGTGCCGGACCAGATCGTGTTCGTCGATGCCTTCGGCACCACCGCGGTCGGCAAGATCAGCCGCCGCGAGCTGCGTGCCCAGCTGCGCGAACGTTTCATGCAACAGACAGGAGAAACGCGCTGATGGCGCTGCCCAAGATCCAATCGTACCCCCTGCCGACCCAGGCCGAACTGCCCGCCCCGCGCGGCGCGTGGCAGCCGCAGAGCGAGCGCCTGGCGCTACTGGTGCATGACATGCAGCGTTACTTCCTGGCCGCGTTCGCGCCGGATGCCGCGCCGCTGGCACCGGCCGTGGCCAACATCGCCCGCCTGCTCGCGCATTGCCGCGCCCGTGGCATCCCGGTGTTCTACACCGCCCAGCGGGGCAACCAGGATCGCCGCGACCGGGGCCTGCAGGCCGATCTGTGGGGCCCGGGCATGTCCGCCACCGAAGAGCACGAAGCCATCGTCGAGGCCGTGGCCCCGGCGCCGGGCGATCACGTGCTGGTCAAGCACCGCTACAGCGCGTTCCAGCGCAGCAATCTGGAGACGATGATGCGTGCGCGAGGCCGCGATCAGCTGCTGGTCACCGGCGTGTACGCGCACATCGGCTGCACCGCCACCGTCGCCGAGGGCTTCCAGCGCGACATCGAGAGCTTCATCGCCGCCGATGCCGTGGCCGATTTCTCGCGCGCCGATCATGACCTCGCCCTGCACTGGATCGCCCGTACCTGTGGCGTGCCGATGACCACCGATCACCTGCTGGAGACCCTCGCATGACCGCACTCACCCTGGCGCGCATGCGCGCCGATATCGCCGAGATGCTCGGCGAAGCGCCCGAGGACATCAGCACCGAGGAGAACCTGATGGACCTCGGCCTGGATTCGATGCGTGTACTGGGGCTGGTGTTGGCCTGGGGCAACACCGGCATCGCGCTGGAGTTCAGCCACCTGGCCGAGCACGCCACGCTCGGCGGCTGGTGGACGGTGGTGCAGCGCCTGCAGGCACAGGCGGCGGCCAGCGCATGAAGGCCCGTGCGGTACCCGGTGCGGCCGAGCCTATCGTTCGCGGGCTGAGCGAGGCGCAGGCTGGCCTGTGGTACGCGCAGCGCCTGGCGCCGGACAACCCGGCCTTCAACACCGCCCATGCGGTATGGATCGAAGGGGCGCTGGACGTCGCGGCCTTCGTGCGCGCCGCCGATCAGGCCGCGCAGGAAGCCGAGGCACTGGCGCTGCGCATGGTCGAGAGCGCAGAGGGCTTGCCCGTGCAGTGGGTCGATCCACAGCACACGCCGTCGCTGCAGGTGATGGATCTGTCCGATCAGCCGGACCCGGCCGCGGCGGCGCGCGAGGCGATGCAGCGCGACCGCCTCAACCCGGTCGATCCGGCCCGCGACCGGCTCAGCCAGCAGCGTCTGTTCCTGCTGGGCCCGGCACGCAGCGTCTGGTATCTGCGCGTGCACCACCTCGCCACCGATGGCTATGGCATGGGCCTGCTCACCGAGCGGGTCTGCGCGCTGTATGCAGGCAACGCATCACACGCCGCATTGGCGCCACTGGCCCCCGCGTTGGAGGAAGACACCGCGTACCGTGCCAGCGAGCGCCGCACGCGCGATGCCACCTACTGGCGCGAGCTCCTGGCCGATGCGCCGGCCGCCACCGGTCTGCAGGCCGGGCTTGCTGCCGCCGCACCGGATGCACTGCGCCACGTACAGCCGATGGCGCCGGCCCTGCGCGAGCGCCTCCACTCTGCCGCCGCCGCGATCGGCCAGCCCTGGCCGGACCTGTTGACCGCGCTCGGCGCAGAATACTGCCGCCGGATCAGTGGCGAAGCCGAGGCCATCATCGGCGTGCCGTTCATGGGCCGGCTCGGCAGCGTCTCCGCCCGTGTGCCGGCGATGGTGATGAACGTGTTGCCGCTGCGGGTCACGGCCGGGGAAGGCGGCGTCGATACCTTCGTGCGCGATGTCGCCCTGCGCCTGATGCGCGGCCGCCGCCACGGGCGCTATCGCGGTGAGCAGCTGCGGCGTGACCTGGGCTTGATCGGTGGCCAGCGCCGCCTGCATGGCCCGCTGGTCAACGTGCAGCCGTTCTATCGGCCGCTGCAGCTGGCCGGCGTCCATGCCACGCTGGAGGTGCTCTCCACCGGTCCCGTCGATGATGTGACGCTTGGCTTCCGTGGCGACGGCAGCGCCGTGCTCGATCTGGAGATCGAGGCCAATCCTGCGCTGTATACCGCCGCGCAGGTGCAGGCGCACGCCGCACGGCTGCTGCATTTCGTGTCGGCCGCGCTGCAGGTGCAGGCCGCTGGGGGCGACATCGCTTCGGTGCCGCTGTGCACGCCAGAAGAAGCGCAGCGCTATCTATATGACATCAACGCCACCGCGCACCCCGTGCCCGAGGTCAGCCTCGCCGCACTGATCACCGCGCGCATGCACCGAACGCCCGAGGCCGTCGCCGTGGTCTTCGGCACGCAGCAGCTCACCTACGCTGCGCTGGAGCAGCGCAGCCGTGCCTTGGCGCTGCAGCTGCAGGCGCAAGGCGTCGGCCGCGAGGCGAGGGTGGTGGTCGCGCTGCCGCGCTCGCTGGAGCTGATCATCGCCCTGGTCGCGGTGCTGCGGGCCGGGGGTGCTTACCTCCCGGTGGATCTGGCCCACCCGGACGAGCGCCTCGCTCGGATCCTGCGCTCGGCCGAACCGGCGTGCGTCCTGGCCCTGGAGCAGGACCGCGTCCGCTTCCCGGGCACCGCCGTGCTCCCCCCCTCGCAATGGCAGCACGCCAGCGACGCGGCACTCGGCACGGCACCGGCGCCCGCAGACGCGGCCTACGTCATCTATACCTCCGGCTCCACCGGCGAGCCCAAGGGCGTGTTGATCGAGCACCGCGCCATCGTCAACCGCCTGGAGTGGATGCGCGAGCACTATGCCTTCCAACCGGACGACCGCATCCTGCAGAAGACCCCGGCCACCTTCGATGTCTCGGTCTGGGAGTTCTTCCTGCCGCTGATCAGCGGGGCGACGCTGGTGGTGGCACCGCCCGAGGCGCATCGCGATCCCCTGGCGCTGGCCGCATTGATTCGCGAGCACGTCATCACCACCCTGCATTTCGTGCCGGCCATGCTGGCCGCGTTCCTGGCGGCCCCGGCCGCACGTGGGCTGCAACTGCGACGCGTGTTCACCAGTGGCGAAGCACTCGATGCCGCGTTGCGTGACCGCTTCCATGCCACCGTCCACGCCGAGCTGCACAATCTCTATGGCCCCACCGAGGCGGCCGTGGATGTCAGCTTCTGGCCGGCCAGCCGCGACGACACCTCCGCGCCGGTGCCGATCGGCCATCCGGTCTGGAATACCCGCCTGTATGTGCTCGATGCCCGGATGCAGCCGCTGCCGCCCGGCGTGGCCGGTGATCTGTATCTCGGCGGCGTGCAGCTGGCACGTGGCTATCTGGGCCGCGACGACCTCACCGCCGAGCGCTTCCTGGCCGATCCGTTCGTGCCCGGGGGGCGCCTGTACCGCACCGGCGATATAGCGCGCTGGCGCGAGGATGGGGCCGTGGAGTACCTCGGCCGCAATGACTACCAGATCAAGCTACGCGGCCTGCGCATCGAACTCGGCGAGATCGATGCCGCACTGCGCTCTGCACCCGGCGTCACCCGCGCCGAAGTGCTGCTGCGTGAGGACCGCCCGGGCGAGGCGCGGCTGGTGGCCTACCTCAATGCCGGTGGCCCGGAGCAGGAAACGCTGCGTACCCATCTGGGCGCGCGCCTGCCGGACTACATGGTGCCCAGCGCCTTCGTCGCAGTGGAACGCTGGCCGGTCACCGCCAACGGCAAGCTGGATCGCGCCGCGTTGCCGGCGCCCACCCAGGCAGTCTCCACGGGCGTGGCGCCGGTCACTGCAACTGAGCAGGCGTTGGCCACGCTGTTCGCACAGACCCTCTCGCTGAGCGCGGCGGTGAGCGCCGACGCCGATTTCTTCGCGTTGGGCGGTGACTCGCTCAGTGCCGTGCACCTGTTGCTGGCCATCCAGCAGCAGTGGCGCTGCGACCTCGGCCTGGGCGCGGTGTTCGCCACCCCGACCGTGGCCGGGCTCGCGGCACGGATCGATGCGCCGCCGGCTGCTGCCGATCATGGCCTCGCGCCGATGATCCGGCTGGCCAGGGGCGATGCCGCGCTTGCGCCGCTGTTTGTGATCCATCCCGCAGGCGGCATCGCCTGGAACTATCGTGACCTGGCCCGGGCGCTGTCTCCCACGCGCGAGGTGCAGGGCCTGCAGTCGCCCGTGCTCGATCCCGACCCGCCGCTGCCCACCAGCATCGAGGCCTTGGCCGCGGACTATGCAGCGCGCATTCTCGCGTTGGGTCGGCCCGGCCCGGTCCATCTGCTGGGCTGGTCGGTCGGCGGCATCCTCGCCCAGGCGATGGCGGTGCACCTGCGCGGCCTCGGCCATGAGGTGGGCGTGCTGGCGCTGCTCGATGCGTACCCCAGCGAGTGCTGGCGGGCCGAGCCCGAGCCGGACCCGATCGCCGCGCTGCGCGCCTTGCTCGCCATCGCCGGCCACGATCCGGATGCACACCCCGAGCTGGACACCCGCGCGCGCATCCTGGCCTTCCTGCGCCGCGGCGACAGTGCGCTGGGCAACCTGCCGGATGTCGTCCTCGATGGCGTGGTCCGGGCGGTCACCGGCACCAACCGCCTGATCCGCGCCCATCACCACACGCACTACGAGGGTCCGCTGCTGCACGTCCGGGCCGGCCGCGACCACCTCAACCGCCCGCAGTTGCAGTCGGCCCTGTGGCAGGCCCATGCAGCGCAGGTGGAGGCGATTGAACTCCCTTATCTGCACGCCGAGCTCACCGGGCGCGATGCCGTGGCGCAGATCGCGCCGTGGCTCGATGCGCACCTTCAGCGGCACGACGCACTCAGGACATCGGCATGAAACTCACCGGATTCGACGGCACCATCGCCCTGGTCACCGGCGCCAGCGGCGGCATCGGCGCGGCCCTGGTCACCTTGTTGCGTGACAGCGGCAGCATCGTGGTCGCCACCGATATCACCGCGCCCGTGCTCGAGCAGCGGGCAGGGCAGCCGCCCCTCCACGCCCGCGCACTGGATGTCACCGATTCCGGCGCGGTGGAGGCGCTGGTCGAGTGGATCGAACGCGAGATCGGCCCGATCGGCTTCGGCGTCAACGTGGCCGGCGTACTGCAGGTCGGCACCGTCACCGGCATCGATGATGCGCAGTGGCGGCAGGTCTTCGCGGTCAACACCGATGGCGTCTTCCACGTCTGCCGGGCACTGGCCCGGGTAATGAGCCCACGCCGGGCCGGTGCCATCGTCACCGTCAGCTCCAACGCCGCAGGCGTCCCGCGCCACGGCATGGCCCCCTACGCCGCCTCCAAGGCCGCCGCGACCATGTTCACCCGCTGCCTGGGGCTGGAACTGGCACCGCTGGGCATCCGCTGCAACATCGTCGCCCCGGGTTCCACGCTCACCCCCATGCAGACCGGCATGTGGGCCGACGACCACGGCGCGGAGCGGGTCATCGCCGGCTCGCTGGAGACTTACAAGGCCGGCATTCCACTGCGCAAGCTGGCCACCCCGGACGACATTGCCCAATCGGTGATGTTCCTGCTCTCCGACCAGGCCGGGCATATCGCCATGAGCGATCTCTACGTGGACGGCGGCGCGACGCTGCGCGGGTGACCGGCAGCCGCCGTCCTCCTTCCCGAGGCAGGGCGTTCAGGCGCAGACCGTAGCGCTGATCGTGGCTGGCAATAGTGATAGCCACTGCAGAACGCGAATTATGCAACTCGAGTCATAGAGGCCGGGCAGCGACTTCTCCTATCCTCAAGGTGTCCCCGGTCCTCGGGGAACGCGCTGCCTGCTGCGTCGTTGAGCGCCCCGCGACAAGGTCGCCCGCTTGACCCACACCGCAGTTACCGCCGCAGGACGCGGCGTGAGCAATCAATGCGCGCGCACCGATTCCAACGACGAGGTCTTTGCCATGAAACGCATCCTGCTGGCGGACGACCATCCCGTCGTCCGCACCGGTCTCCGCTCGGTTCTTGCTCACGTACCGGAGTGGGCGATCGTCGGTGAGGCGGCCGACGCCGCGCAGCTGGAGGATCTCCTGCTCCTGCACCCCTGCGAACTGGTCATCACCGATCTCTCGATGCCCTTCGGGCAACGGCCGGACGGCGTTCGGATGCTGGCCGATATCCGCCGCAATCATCCACGGGTGCGCCTGCTCGTGGTGACCTCCTTCAGCAATCTTGTCGTGCTGCGCGCGGTGGCGCGGCTGGGGGTTGAAGGCATCCTTGAGAAAACCTGCGCATTGGTGGTACTCACCGAGGCCGTCAGCACGGTCCTGGCGGGCGGCCGCTTTTACTCCGGCGATCTGGCCCAGCGGCTCAAGGCGTCCGCCACCGGCACGCGTGCGCTGAGCGCCAAGGAAAGCGAGGTGGTGCGGCTGATGGCACACGGCCTGAGCATCAAGCAGATCGCCGACATCCATCGGCGGACGGTCAGCACCATCAGCCGGCAGAAAGGCACCGCGATGAAGCGGCTCAATCTGAAATCCGACTACGAGCTCATGCTCTATGCCAAGTCCATCGGCCTGTCGCCCAGCGGAAGTTGAGCCGCGCAGAGTGCGAACAGGTTCGCCCTTCTCGAAAGTAACGGAATTTTATCAAGTTGTTGCATGGTGCCGCGCAACGCGGCTGCCTAGTGTGAGGTGCTGGTCGGGAAGGGCGCGCAGCGCTCCCCACGTTTCCCGGCCAGCCTCCCCAACTACAACACCAAGGAAAGAACCCGATGAACCTGATCACCAAGCTGTTCGCTGCCGCTGCCCTGGCAACCGCGTCGATGTCCGCCCATGCGGTACAGGCCGACATCACCGTCTGGGCCGATATCGACCCGACGCTTGCGCTGCTCAAGGCCGATGGTACCCCGCTGAGCGATGTGGTCGAACTGGGTTACCGTGCGGGTAGCGGCACCACTGCCGGCCTGGTGCCGTGGACCGACCAGGTGCGCGTGTTCTCCAACGACATCACCAAGGACATCACCGTGCGCCTCGGTTCGGCACCCAGCCTCATCCCGACGATGGCAGGCCCGACCGCAACGGCCGTGCCGCTGTCGGTCCATCTGAACTCGGTCGCGCTGACCGCCGCCGGCGTGGATTTCACTGCCGCCTCGCTGTTCCCGGGTTCCAACTATCCGGGCGCCTCGATCGTGCTGCCGCTGACGATCTCGCAGACCACCGCAGGCCCGATCGCCGTTGCCGGCCGCTATGAAGGCATCGTCAGCCTCGTCATGGTGCAGAAGTCGTAACAAACGCCTGTGCAGTGCAGCCGCCGCCTGACCGGGCGGCTGCGCTGTGGGCTACCTGCCATGCACACTCCTTACCTATCCTGTTCCCGCCTCGCCATGGCCATGGCTGCCGTGCTCGCCTGCGCCGCTGCGGGCGCGCGCCCGGTGCCCGCCGGATTCGAGGACCTTGTGGCCGGCCAGACCGAACAGCTCGACGTCCGTTTGATGGGGCGCTCGGCAGGCGTCTGGCCGGTGTTCGTCACGCCCGACGGCGTGCGCCTGCTGGATCCGGAGCCGGTGCTGACCGCGCTGGAGCTCAGTGAGGAGGCCAAGGCCGCACTCGTGCCGGCACTGTCGGCCACGCTGCCGCGCAATGGTCACCTCGCCTGCGACAACGTGGCGCCGGACAGTGGCTGCGGCTACCTGGCGCCCACCGATGACCCGACCAGCATCGGGGTGATCCACGATGAAAACGAAGGCGTACTGAATCTCTTCCCGGCACGCCAGTGGCTGCCGTCGGCAAGCCCGGTGCGTGACCGCTACCACCGCCCCAACGAGGCCGCGCAGAACGCCCTGCTGCACCAGCAGATGTTCAACATCAGTGGTGGCAGCGGCTACATGAGCCTCTCGGCGATGGGCACCGGCATGCTGGGGGTGTTCCGCGACGGACACATCGGCGTGGACTGGAGCTACAACCGGCAGCAGCAGCGCGGCCGTGGCAGCCGCGATACGTTGTCCTTCAATGACCTGTACCTGCGCAATGATCTGGCGCGCAAGCACTATGTGCAGGTGGGCCGCATGGACCGCCGCAACCTCTCCAGCGCCGAGGGCGGCAATTTCGCTTTCAGCATGCTGCCGCTGGACCGCTTCGAGGGGGTCCGCTTCGGTACCACCCAAGCCTATCTGGACCGGGCGGTGATCGGGCAGGGCAGCCCGCTGACCGTGCTGCTCAGCCGCAACGCACGCGTGGATGCCTACGATGGGCAGCGCCTGCTGCAGAGCTTCTACCTGGACAGCGGCATCAATGATCTGGACACCACGCGGTTTCCGACCGGCAGCTATCTGGTCAACCTGCGCATCTTTGAAGATGGCGTACTGGTGCGCACCGAAGACGCGCCGTTCAGTAAATCCGGTGCCACCTGGGATGAGGACAGCAGGCAATGGTTCGTGCAGGGCGGGCGGCTGATCACGCACGATGAGCGCGATCACCGCGGCGCGCTGCAGGCCGGCCTGCGCCTGCCGCTGCACCCCAACCTGGCCATGACCGTGGGCTCGGCCATCGTTGACAACATCGCCTACGGCGAGCTCCGCCTGGAGGGCCGCAAGGCGTTGGGCACCCATGAATTCACCGGCAGCAGTGCGATGCTGCGCGGCGATGACGGCAGCCGCGGCCTGCAGCAGCAGGCAACGTACCGCCATCGTGTGTCGGGCACGGTCTATCACCAGCGCATGCGCGGTGGGGCCTGCCGTGGCAACTACATCAACCCCGAATCGCTGGGTTGCAGCGATGCGCTCAGTGCCTCGCTGTCCACCCCGTTGGCGGGCGGCAACCTCTATTTCGGCTATACCCGCCGTACCACCTACACGCTGGGCCGCGAGCAGAACCTGCTGCCGTGGTTCGAGGGCGGCCTGCCGCCCGGCGCGCCGTGGCGCCCGGACGAGCGCGAAGGCCAGCTCACCCGCACGCTGCAGGCCAACTACAGCCGCAGCTTCCAGTGGCGGGGCATGAGCCTGGCCACGCGCACCGGCGCATTCACACAGCACACCGGCGCCAGCCAGGGCCCCCGCCGCGACAACGGTGTGTACGTCAACCTGGCCGTATCCCGCGTGGTCCGCACACCGATGACCACCCGCCAGGACCGCGTTGGGCTGGACCTGCAGCATGGCCGCGAGGAGCAACCGCGCGCCGGCTATCGCATCGGCCGTACCCGCCGCTGGGAGTGGGGCACCGGTTACCGCGAGCTGGGCGGCGAGTTCAATGGCCGCAGCAACGGGCAGAACAGTGCCAGCGCCAGCGTGCGCCAGCAGGATGATTACGGCGCCACCGCCGCCACTGCCTCGCACTACCGCAGCCGCGACCAGGGCGAAACGAGCTATACGGCCACGCATACCTCCTCCTTCGCAGTGGGCCGGGGCGGGCTGTTCTGGGGCAGTGAGTACGGCAGCGGGGCGGGTGTCGCCGTGCAGGTGGACACCCCCGAAGACATCGAACTCAACGGCCACGCGGCCGAGGTACGCGTGGCCGGTGCACGCCGCCAGACGCTGCGCTTCGGCCAGCGCCGCCTGCTGCCGCTAAGCAGCTACACCCTCACCCGTGCCGAAGTGCAGGACGTCAGCGCGCACGACGTTGCCGCCGCCGTGCGCGTGGAGGGGCAGGGCAGTGGCCAGTCCCTGTTCCTGCCGCCTGGAAAACTCTGGATGATGCCCATCGAACTTGACCTGACCTACACCTTCATCGGCAGCGCCCACGACGATGAGGGCGTCGCCCTCCACGGCGCACGCATCCTCAACGCGCCGTTGCCTTCGCTGGGAAATGACGGCGGCTTCATCGCCGATTTCCCGCAGCGCGAAAAGACCCTGTATCTGCTGCAGGAAAACCGCCTGATGGAGTGCCCCCTGCAGGTACGTGAGCGCCGCAGCGTGGTGTTCATGGTGGGCGCGGTGCGCTGCCAGCCATTGGCCGTTGACCGGCTACCGTCGAAGATCCAGCAGCAGGCGCGGGTGCAGCGGTTGCTGCGCGAGCAGGCGCTGGGCGAGCAGCTGCCTTCGGTGGCGGGGGCGCAGCCATGAGGGCGCTGGATTGGATCATGGCGCTGAGCATTCTGGTTGGCACAGCACTGCCGGCAAAAGCGCAGCGCCCGCCGGAAGTCAGCCCATCGGACAAGCATGAGCGCATCGCACTCACTTACGACCGGAGCGTGATGCCAGGGGATCAGATTCTCTTTCCGGCCCGAACGATCCTTGCGCACAGCTATGCGGAAGGCGATGGGTACGGCGGCGTGTACATGGTCTGTAGATCCAATTCTGACCCAAGTCACGGCCGATGCCCCACGGCGGACACGGGCGAGCCGGTGGGAAGTGGCAGTGAGATTCCGCTCCGCTTCCGGGAGCGTCGGAGTGGTTTGACCGTTGAGCTTTCGGTACGTGGCCATTTGTCTCGCATCGAACGCACACAAAACTGCTTTCGCGACTGGTGGCAACCGGCACGCTACCCCTTGTCCTCGTCAACGTCGGCGGTGTGCGTCGTCGATAAGCCAGTTGGAACAGGCGCAGAAATCACGCTTCCTTCGAGCGAGTTTGCCAAGCTTGTAGCGGGCCGGTGGGACGCCACGCTTGAGCTCACGCTGCAGAGAGAGGGCGGGCGCTTGGCAAGCTATACCTTCACCTTCGATCTCACCATCACCGACCACGACCGCGTCAGCATCTACTTCCCCCAGTACGACCAGGCCACCCCGCATGTCGGGCTCAACGTGAAGTACAACCCCGTCAGCACGCCCTCGTTGTCCGGTCGGCGCGATCTGGATATGTGCCTTTACGACGGCCTCGGCTCACAAAGCCCGTACCTGGAAATAAGCGTCACCGATACGGGCCGGCCCGCGCCCGGGCGCCCGCCCGAACGGTTCTCGGTCTGGAATGCGGCGGCCATCGGCAGCGACGAACGCGACCGGCTGGATTACACCGTCACCCTGCGCCATGCCGGCGTGCCGATCCAGATGCAGAACGGACGGCTGGAGCCCTTGAATGGCATCGATAGTGCGGAGCTGCGCCTGGTAGTGCTGCCGGGCATGTCGCTGCCGGTGTACTGCGTGCCCACGCCGCTGACCCTGGAGGTGCCGCGCGTGGATGCCTCGTCCAAAACCGAAGGCTACTACCAAGGCAATTTGACCATCGTCCTGAACGTTCCCACGGGCACGCCCTGATGGCCCCCCAACGAGACACCGTAATGAACAGCCCCATCGCTCGCCTGCAGGCCCTCCTTTTCCTGGCGGCGGCCGCATTGGCCGCGCCCGCAAATGCCAACCTGAGCGTGCACCCCATGCGCCTGCCGGTGCACGATGGCCATACCGGGCAGATCCGGGCGCATTCGCAGACCAGCCGCACCCAGTACGTGCAGACCCGGGTGCTGCGCCTCGAGCATCCGGGCACCGAAGAAGAAACCGAGGTCGAACTTGCACCCGGCCACCGCGATGGCGTGGCGGTCACCCCCGGCAAGTTCGTGCTCGCCGGGGGCGGCAACCGGCTGGTCCGGGTCATTCCGTTGGCATCGGTCCAGCAGGAAACGCCGTACCGGGTGTATTTCGAGGGTGTCCCGCCGCCGCGCGAAGAGAGTGCCGAGCAAGAGCCGGACAACCCGGTCGCCAACGTCGGCGTCAGCCTGGTCTGGGGCGCACTGGTCCACGTCATCCCGGCCCAGCCCGTACCGGACATGCGTATTGATGGGGGCGAACTGCACAACGTCGGCAACGTCCGCCTGGGCGTGACCAGCATCCGGGCGTGTACGGCCGCGACGCAATGCACCGAGCACGCCGTGGAACGCAGCGTGTATCCGGGTGCGCGCATGGCGCTGCCGTTCGATCCCGCTGGCACCTCGCAGATCACCGTGTCCTATCGCCTGAGCTACCAGGGGTATCGGGACCACCACCAGGTGCTCACGCCCTAAGACGGCCGCGCTGTATTCCGGTCGCCGCCGCAAACGGCGCGGCCGGGTATCTGCTCGCTTCCCTTCTGCTACCGCGGCACCGCCGTGGACGGCAACGCTTTGCCTTTTTCTTTTCTTGACCCATGGAGTACTTCAGCGTGAACCACATTTACCGCCTCATCTGGAACACAGCCCTTGGCTGCTGTATGGTCGCCAGCGAGCACACCAAGGGCCGCGGCAAGCGCGCCAGCGGCGCACGCGCCGTGGCAACCGCCGCCGTTGCGCTGGTGCTTTCGCTTCCGGTCATGGCTGCGAACGATGTTGCTGCGGACGATGCCGAAGAGCAGCTGCGGTTCACCGTGGTGCCGGAAGCCGTGATGTCGCCGTTCGCAGCGCAGGGCGTCGCACCACGAGCCGTCGCGGGCATCCTCAATGTCCACAATCAGACTGCGCTCACCTCCGATTCTTCCTACAAAAACGCGACGCTGAGCGGCGATCATTCCATCGTGCTCGGCTCGCGCTCCGCGGTGAGCGGCGGCTATTCGACGGCATACGGGAACCAGGTGGTGGTGAACGGGCCCGATGGCAGTGCCTTTGGTTTCGGTGCCAATGCCGATGGTATAGGGGCCACTGCGTTGGGTGCGAAGGCGCGGGCGTCCCACTTTGCGTTGGCGGTTGGCTACTCGGCCTCCGCCACGGGCACTGCCGACGTGGCGATTGGTAATAAAGCTGTAGCATCCGGCACGTACAGCAACGCCATGGGTTACTCGGCGACCGCCACAGGCGCGAACAGCGTGGCCATCGGCACCCTCGCCAAAGGGGCAGCCAGCAGTGCCGTCAGCCTCGGCAACCGCGCCGAGGTCGCAGCCGCGGCGACAAATTCGGTGGCTTTGGGGAGTACCTCGAGCGCTACGGCGGCCAACACAGTGTCGGTCGGCAACGCGACGCTGAAGCGCAAGATCGTCAATGTGGCCGATGGCGCGCTGACTGCCAGCAGCACCGAGGCTGTCACTGGCAAACAGTTGAACGCGACCAATCAAACCATCTCCACCAACGCGGCCAAGGTCCAGAGCCTTATTACCGAGGCATCGTCTACCGGCACGGTGCGCGTAGGTATCGGTAACGAAGGCGTACGCCTGGATGTACGGAACAAGGACAATCAGAGCCGCACGCTGACGGGCGTGAGCGACGGTGCGCTGAGCGCCACCAGCACGGAAGCGGTGACCGGCAAGCAGCTGCACGCCACAGACGGCAAGGTGACCGCCGTCGACAACAAGGCCGTTGCGGCGCAGACCACCGCCACCGCCGCGGCCACGGCCGCCAACAAGGCGCAGACCGGTGCGGACTTGGCCACCACCACCGCCAATACAGCCTTGGCAAAGCTGGCCAGCACGAGAGTCGAGCTGGGCGAGGGCGCCGCCGCGACCGGCACCCGCGGCACGGCCATCGGCACACGTAGCGCTGCCAGCGGGCGTCTGAACGCCATTGCACTCGGTACGGATGCCAAGGCCAGCGGCGATGCCTCGTCGGTGGCAATCGGCACTGAATCACACGCCGATCACCAATACGCCGTTGCCATTGGGCACCGCGCCAAGGTCACCGGCAACACATCCACCGCGATCGGGTATGAAGCGCTGGCCTCCGGGGCTGGCGTGACAGCCATTGGCCGGTCCGCCACCGGCAGCGCTGACTACACCGTGGCGCTGGGCCATAATGCCAAGGCAAGCGGTGCCAGCGCGATCGCATTGGGTCACGGTTCCGTTGCTACGGTAGCCAACACGGTGTCGGTTGGTAGCGCGAGCCAGCAACGCAAGATCGTCAATGTGGCCGATGGCGTGCTCAGTGCAGCCAGCACCGAGGCGGTGACCGGCAAGCAGCTGCACGCCACAGACGGCAGGGTTGCCGCCGCCGACAACAAGGCCACCGCAGCGCAGACCACCGCCACGACGGCAAGCACCACGGCCAACAACGCCGTTGCCAAGCTGACCAGCGCGCAGACTGCCTTGGGCAAGGACGCTGTCGCCACCGGTCTCAATGCCACTGGCGTAGGCATCCACGCAAAGGCCTCCGGGGCCAATGCCACTGCACTGGGCACCGGCGCTGAAGGTGCTGGCTCCTCGGCGGTTGCTCTCGGCGCGGGCACCAAGGCCATGACCTCCGGCGCCGTGGCGCTGGGACAGGCAGCCAGTGCCTCACAGGCCAATGCAATGGCCATGGGAGCACAGGCCTCTTCGACCAATAGCTACGCCACTGCGGTCGGCTATCAGGCCGCGGCCAGTGGCTCAAGCGCGGTAGCCATCGGCTCTGTCTCCAGCGCTGCGGCGCAACACTCGCTGGCGTTCGGCGACCGTGCATCGGTTGCTGCCACCTCCGCAGCGGGCATGGCCTTGGGCCGCGGTGCGAAGGTGGACGAGAACGCGAGCAAGGCCGTTGCGCTGGGTACTGAATCGGTAGCCACCGTGGCCAATGCGATCTCCGTTGGCAACGCGACCCTGAAGCGCAAGATCGTCAACGTGGGCGACGGCCTGGTGGCGGCCGGCAGTAGTGAGGCGGTGACCGGCAATCAGCTCAGTGCCACCAATACCAACGTAACCGCGGCCACCAACACGGCCAACACGGCGAAAGCCGACGCTGCCACCGCGCTGACCCAGGTCGGTGCCGTTGGTGGATTGATCCGCCAGACAGCAGCCAACGCCAATGTTCGCATCGGTGCCGAGAACACCGGCACGATCATCGATGTGCGCAACAAGAATGAAGCGGGCCGCAAATTGAGTGGCGTCGCCGATGGCGCGCTCAGTGGTACCAGCACTGAGGCGGTCACCGGCAAACAGCTGCATACCACCAACACCAACGTGACCGCTGCCGACAACAAGGCCACCGCGGCGCAGACCACCGCCACCGCGGCTGCCACGGCGGCCAACAAGGCGCAGACCGGTGCGGACCTGGCCAACAGCCTGGTCAGCCAGGTCTCGGGCACGGGCAATGTGCGCTTGGGCGCGCAGAACACCGGCCGTACGCTGGATGTGCGTAACCAGGGCGACCTGACCCGCACGGTGTCGGGTGTAACTGACGGTGCGCTGAGCGCTACCAGCACGGAAGCGGTGACCGGCAAGCAGCTGCACGCCACCGACGGCAAGGTGACCGCCGCGGACAACAAGGCCGTTGCAGCGCAAACCACCGCCACCGCCGCGGCCACGGCGGCCAGCAAGGCGCAGACCGGTGCGGACCTGGCCAACAGCCTGGTCAGCCAGGTCTCGGGCACGGGCAATGTGCGCTTGGGCGCGCAGAACACCGGCCGTACGCTGGATGTGCGTAACCAGGGCGACCTGACCCGCACGGTGTCCGGTGTGACCGATGGTGCACTGAGCGCCACCAGCACCGAGGCGGTGACCGGCAAGCAGTTGAACGCGACCAATCAGACCATCTCCACCAACGCGGCAAAGGTCCAGAGCCTTATTACCGAGGCATCGTCTACCGGTACGGTGCGCTTGGGTATCGGTAACGAAGGCGTACGCCTGGATGTACGGAACAAGGACAATCAGAGCCGCACGCTGACGGGCGTGAGCGACGGTGCGCTGAGCGCCACCAGCACGGAAGCGGTGACCGGCAAACAGCTGCATACCACCAACACCAACGTGACCGCTGCCGACAACAAGGCCACCGCGGCGCAGACCACGGCGACCGCCGCGGCCACGGCTGCCAGCAAGGCGCAGACCGGTGCGGACCTGGCCAACAGCCTTGTCAGCCAGGCCTCGGCTGCGGGCAATGTCCGCTTGGGTGCGCAGAACACCGGCCGTACGCTGGATGTGCGTAACCAGGGCGACCTGACCCGCACGGTGTCCGGTGTGACCGATGGTGCGCTTAGCGCCACCAGCACGGACGCTGTGACCGGTAGCCAGCTGTTCGCCACCAATGAAGTGGTCAAGAACCAGCAGGAGGTGGTGGCCGGCAACACCCGGCTTATCGGCGATAACCGCAGCAGCATCGCCACGCTGCGCACCGACCTTGATGCAGCGACGGCAGATCTGGACTACGCGGTGATGTTCAACAAAGAGCGCACCGTGGTGGATCTGGGTAACGCCCGGATCAGCGGCCTGGCGGCGGGGGACATCGGCCGGGCCGACAGCAGGGAAGCGGTGAACGGGGGGCAGTTGTTTGCCACCAATGCACGTGTTGGTTATCTTGAGGACCAGCAACGCTACGTAGCGGTGGGTTCAGACGAATACAGCGAAGCGGCCCGCGCTGGTTGGGGCGGTGTTGCAATCGGCACTGGAACCGAGGCAGCGGTTGATGGCGAGGGCGCAACCGCTTTGGGGAGCTTTGCAAAAGCCGCTGGTGACAATTCAGTTGCGCTCGGGCGTGCTGCACACGTACATGCTGGATCTGCTGGCGGCTTCGCGCTGGGTACTCTTTCTCAGGTTGCCGTACAAAATGGTGTCGCATTGGGGACCGCAAGTGAAGTCCGAGTTGGGGCTCAAAGTAGTGTGGCGCTCGGTTATGCGTCCATTGCGACCGAATCCAATAGCCTGTCAATCGGCAACTCCAACCTCAAGCGCCGGATCGTCAACCTCGGCGCTGGCATCGCCGACGATAACGCGACAACCGTCGCCCAGCTCAACGGTGCGCTGGATGGTCTCGGCGGCGGCGCCAGCGTTGACGCCACCGGCGCGATCACGGCCCCCGAGTATGTCCTGAGCGGTGGCACCTACGACAACGTCGGTACGGCATTGCTTGCATTGGACGCCGCCGTTGTCACCACGCAGGCCGATATGGATGCCCTGGGCAGCCAGGTCAACCGCCTGTTCCAGGAGGAGACCAGCACCCGCACCGACGGCCCCGGCCGCCTGAACCTGGGCGGTGCCCACGGCATGGTGCTGGGCAATGTGGCCAACGGTCTGATCGCCTCTGGCAGCCGCGATGCGGTCAACGGTGGCCAGCTGTATGAGGTGCAGAAGAACCTGCAGGGCCAGATCGATACGCTGGAAGGCCGCGGCAGTGAGCCGGTCGCGATGATGGCCCGGATGGGTACGCCGGTGGAAACGCCGGTGGACACCCCGGTTGCCAAGGTCGATGCGCCCGAGCCGGTGGTCAAGGCCGAGGGGGACAACGCCGTGGCCGTGGGCAGCGAAGGCAAGGAGCGCAGCGTCCGCCACGTGGCCAAGGGCACGGCCGATACCGATGCGGTCAATGTCCGCCAGCTCAATGACGTACTCACGCAGTCCAACGAGTACACCGATCTGGCGGTGGAGGGCTTGAACAAGCGCCTGGATGGCATGGACAAGCGCTTCAACCGGATGGCGGCGATGAGCAGTGCACAGAGTGCGATGGCGATGAACACCGCCGGCCTGAATACCTACAACCGCCTCGGCGCGGGTGTGGGCCATTCCGATGGCGAATCGGCACTGGCGGTGGGCTACCAGCGGGTGATGAACGAACGTGGCTCGGCCACCTTCAGCCTCAATGGCGCCTTCACCAACAGCGGTGAGAAGACCGTCGGTGTGGGCGTGGGTATCGGCTGGTAAGCGGCACCTAGCCCTGCGGCTTGTATAGGCTGCCCGGGTCGGTATGACTGGGCAGCCGGTAAGGGCGCTTGATCTGGCGCGGTTCGCTTCTGGCGGGCCGCGCCTTTTTCATGCGGCGTGGCGCGGCCATTTTTCATTGGTGTTGTATGGAAGTCGGGTGAGGGGTGCCATTAGCGTGATGGTGAGGCGCGCGCAGTCCGCGCGATGCCCCTTGCGCTGGAGGCGCGTGAATGAGTGATCGCACCCGGGGAGTGGCCGTGGCAACCGTTGGGGACGCCGGCCTATGATCGCTTCGCAGGCGTCTGGACGCGCCTTGGCCGGGGCTGGGCGGCCCGGCTCCGGGGGCGGGAGAGTGGCCCACCGTGTCGCACTGCGTGTGGTGTCGTTCGCCATCGCCCTTGCCGGTGCATGGGCCGGTTGGACACTGCTGTCCGCCCCCAGGCTGCAGGTGACTCCCGAGGCCGCGCACGTCTGGATGCTGGCGCTGGACGACCGCATCCGCAAGCGCGCGCAGGCAAGTTACGAAGGGCCGGAGGTGCTCCGCTTTCACCAGCGCGTCGCGAGGCCAGACACCGCGGAGGGCGCGGGCCCCGGGGCTCACCGAATACAGCAGGTCCGTGGTGTGCTGCTGGAGCCGGCCGCGTTGCGCTACCAGCAGAAACTGCTGCAGGACATCGCAGCCCTGATCCTGGCGCTGGACGAATGCGGCGAGCTGCACTGCCGTGAGGTGGATGCGTATGTTGCGATGCTGGGGGCGGTGCGCGAGCACAGTACCGATGCGGTGTGGCGCAGCGCGGCCCAGCCAGACTGGGGCGGTCCGCATGGCCATGAGGTGTGCCACATCCAGGACGTGCATGCGTACCGCGATACGCTGTGGGACATCGTCGGCATCCATGCCGATCTTTCCAGCCGCTACTATCACCAGCACCGGGCAGTGGCCGTGCTGCAACTGCTGCAGCGCCGCCTGTTCTGATAGCCAAAGGGGGTCCCGGTGCCCGTCTGCCTTTTGTGTATGCGTGGCAGGGCATGCGCCTCGAGAGGCGCGAAGGGTGAGCTATCGGCGGCTTGGCCGCGTCAGACTCATCAGGCAAGTGTCATATCGCGATCGCATTGGACCTCTTCGGTTCATCAGCGGATACCGGAACAACCAGACGGCCAGTACCAAGACGACACCGCCGGCGCCCCTTTTTACGGCGGGGATCAGATTTGCTGCGCCACGCTTTCCGTGGTCGGTTAGATAGTCAGTCCAGCGGTCAGTCCACCAGACGCTGCCCCCGTAAAAATGCTGCCGGGCATAGGCCAAGGCGTCCTTTGCTTCCGACAGCAACGGCCAGGGCGACTGCTGCTGGCCGTACGTTTCTAGATGGCTCAGTACGTGGCGTGCACGTCTGAGATGCAAACGGCGCAACGAAGGTGGTACGTCAGCCGGCCAATTCTGCGTGGCACAGCGTTCCATCTCGAGTTCAACAAGGTTGATGTCCATCTTGCCCAGCACGAGCCCATAAACAGCGAGGAATGCGTCCGCATGTCCAGTGGCGCCATAGCCGGCCTCGTAGAGAACGGCATGGGTGAGCTCGTGGGCCACTGTCAGCTGGAACGGGTATGCTCCCCACTGGACGAACTCGCGTTCACAGGCTTGGCCGATGGTGATCCTGCGGGCCTGCATGTTGAAGGTTGCTTTCGCAGAAGCCAGGCCTGGCTGGTCGAACACGAGCGTCGGCAGTTTTTCAGCCGGGAAGCCAAGATGCGTGGCTAGTTGATCATACAACGCACGCATTTGTGGGCGATGAGTGCCTGCTGATGCTGCCGCGAGCGGCAATGGTGTGTTCATCCCTCTTCCTTGGGCTGCCACGGCTGGACGTGACAGACAGGTTAGCGGTGCCGAGCAACGCAAGCCAGCGCCAGGCGCGTCCTGCGCACGGCAGCATCCTGTTGAAGAGGGCACGCCGGTGATAAGCGCGTGGGAGGCGATAACCGTCGCCCAACTGTAGGAGGTGCAGAAGAACCTGCAGGGCCAGATCGACACCCTGGAAGGCCGCGGCAGTGAGCCGGTGCGATGAACACCGCCGGCCTGAATACCTACAACCGCCGAGGAATCACCGCTCGCGCTGGAAGGTGAGGGCGGCGGCTTCGCCGACGTCAATCACTACAGCACCGCGCTGTGGGAGATCGTGGATATCCATGCCGAGATGACCGAGGCCTTTGAGCGCGAGCACCGTTTCGTGACCGTGCTTCAGTTGCTGCTCCGGGGCACGCCGTCCACACCGTCGGCCGGGGCCGGGGCCGGGCTGAGACTGGCCACCAGTGCCCAGACCTGCGCATCGGCGGGGTCGCCGTTGATGGCATGCGCTTTCAGGCAGCGCTGTAGTTCGCACAGGGTGGGCACGGTGTCCACGTCGCCCACCATCGAGGCCGCGCCCTGCATGCGGTGCGCCATGGCCAGCGCACCGCGCCAGTTCTGCACACGGATCGAAACCTCCAGCCCGGTCCGGTCGAGCTGCATCTGGTGATGGTAGATTTCCATCACGCTCACGCCTTGCTGTACGGGCACGACGGGCGCCTTCGCATCACGCACGGGTGCGCCGCTGGCGGCATCGAAGGCGACCCAGTCGATCGGCTTGCCCAGATAGACATCGACCCCGGCGCGGCGGTAGGCCGCGCGGTCCATCACGTCGGTGGCGGCGGAGACAGACAGCAGCCTTGCGGGCGGCCAATCGTGGCGGCGTTCGATCGCGCGGATCTCCTGGGCGATATCGCTGCCATCGGCGTCCATCAGGTCGCCATCCACGGTGATGATGCCAAACGGCCCCTCTTGATTCATGAGGCGGATCGCCGCGGCACCGGAGCTGGCGACGACCGTCTCGAACCCCAGCCCGCGCAGCCGGCGGACCATGATGTTGGCGATCGCGGGTTGATCCTCGATCACCAGTGCGCAGGCCACCTGGGGTGCAGAGGCCCGGAGGAGGGGCGAGGTCATCTCCGGCGCGGTATCACCGAGTTGCCCGCGTAGCGTGGCCACGAAGGTCGCGCCCGATCCTGGCCGGCTGGAGACGGTCACGTTCCCGCCTTGCGCGCGGGCGATGCGGCGGCACAGCGACAGCCCGATGCCGGCGCCGTGTTTGAGCTGGCCGGTGCGGGTGGCGCTGAAAGGCTCGAAGATGCGTGCCATGTCGTGGGCTGGAATCCCGGGGCCGACATCGGTCACGCGAAGCAGGACCGTTCCGGTGTGCCCGACGCCAGGCAAGAAGCACAGCCCGATCGTCACCTCGCCGTGGTCACTGAACTTGATGGCGTTGGAGATCAGGTTGCTGGCGATATGGTGCAGGGCGCGCGCATCGCAACGCGCCTGCAGCGTAGCCTCACCGTCCATCTGCAGCGCCAGGTGCAGCCCTTTGCAGCGGGCCAGCGGCCGCATCGCCGAGAGGCATTCGGCCACGATGCCGTGGGCGTTGTGCAGGAAAGCGGCATCGGCATGCTCGGGCGCATCACGGAACATGAACTCCAACGCGTTGGTCAGGGTGTGCTTCAGCGCATCGGCAGCCGACCGGGCCGATTGGAACAGCCGGTTGCGTTCGTCCGGGTCCGCCTCGGCCTCCAGCAGATCGATGGCTGAAATGACCGAGGCCGCGCCGTTGCGGACTTCATGATTGACCAGGGTCAGGATGCGCGCTGCACTGGCCTGGCGTGAGGCCAGTGAGCGCGCATTGCGCTGCGACTGGGCGACGGCCAGCAGGAACGCCAGCAGGAACAGGCCGAGTAGTGTGATAGGCACGCGGTAGTGGGACAGCACCGCCCGCAGTGTGGGTGGAGAGCGGTACAGCGTGTTCAACCAGCGCTCCAGGATGTCCTGGCGGGTATCCAACGGCAGCGACAGGAAGGTCTGGTGCGCCATGGCAATCTCGCCGGCGCGCTGCGGCAGCGAGGCCACCCGCATCTCCACCGGTGGGCCATCCGAAACCAGATGCACCTCCAGCCGCTCGCCGAAGCGCTTGCGCGCCAGCGGCGCCAGCACGGCATCCACACCGAGCGCGGCGTCGATGCCACCGCTGTCCACCGCCTCGAGCATCGCATCGACACTGGGCAGGGGATACACGTCGATACCGGGGAAGTGCTCAGCCAGATAGCCGCGATACTCCCCATGGCCGATCACGCCCACGCGCATCCCGCTCATCGCCGACAGCGCGCGAAAGGCCGCTGTCGGGCGCGTCACCATGACCGTGGTGCCGCTGTAGAAGGAGGGCGAGACCGCGGCGGTGTCGGGCAGCATCTTGGCGGTGGAGGGCAGGGAGAAGGCCATTCCGTCCACCTGCCCGTTGTGCAGCAGCAGGACTGCACGCTCGATGGAGGGCGCGGTGACCAGCTTCAGCGTGAGCCCGGACAGCGCCTCGACTGCCTCCAGATAGGCGCCGGGCCCGCCTTGCGCGGCATCCCCGGCCAGGCCGTGCTGGCTGGCCATCTGCGGGCCGATGGCCAGGCTGAAGGGCGTGCGCTGTGCCGTCGGGGAGGACAGGACCAGCCAGAGCAGGCTGCCGGCGATAGCGAAGGTGGCCGTGAGCCATGCCACGCGCCACGGGCTTTGTCGCCGGCCGGTGGTGCGCAAAGGGGAGGAAGCACGCGGGTCCATGCACCAGTCATCCGACAAAAATATCCCCCACAGATACGCCGGCATCGCACGGCGGGGTATGCAACAAGTACGAAAGTTCCACCCAGCATGGCGTCTCCGCAGGCCGCGTCACAAAGCCATACCCGTCGCCTCCCGGCGTTCATATGAACCCGATTTTCATAGTGCTTGCATGGCGATGCGGTTCCCGATTCGTCATGGTGATCGAAGGACGGGGCTGGCGTCAGCGCCCAGAGGGAATGGACACTCCATGGCAACACGCATTGTGGTCATCAGTGACCACCCGCTCACTGTGTTTTCCCTTTGTTGCCTGCTCGGCAGCGTGCCGGCGTGCCGGGTGGTCGACGATGCCGGCAGCTGGTCGGCATTCCGCGAGCGGGCCGGGGAGGATGAGCCCGAGTTGGTGATCCTCGATCTGCCTGCCTGCATCCGTCAGGGTGCGGAGGCAGTGGAGATGATCGGTGCTGTGCGTGGGCAGACCAGCGCGGCGGTCATGGTGTTGACCGACAGCGCCCACGCCGACGGGTTGGCGAACCTGCTGGACGCCGGGGCATCGGCCATCGTGCAGCGCCGCGCGCCGCTGGCGGTTTATCTGGACGCAATGACATCCGTCATTGCCGGGCGCCGCTATGTGCATGACGGCTGGGCGGAACGCACCTTTGACCAGGACGCACCGCGGCAACCCCCTTTGTCGGCGTTGTCGCGATGCGAGCGGCAGGTATTGGCGCTGATCGCCAAGGGCAACTCGGTCAGCGAGATCGCCGGATGTCAGGCCAAAACCGTCAGCACGGTGAGTCGGCAGAAGCGCACGGGGATGCGTAAGTTAGGCGCTGCCAATGACAGAGAGCTTTTCGATTTACTGCGTGCGCATCCAACAGATCGCTGACTGAATGGAAACGGCGCCAGGCTGAACAATTGCAGTGACGCCGCTGTGTTTTGCAAGTTCTTGCATGTACCTGCCCGCAGGCCGCTGCCACTCTCGCCGCACTTCCGCTGACCTGGTCCCGCTTTGAGCGGGCAACACCCCGTGCCGATACGCATGAGCCCATCGCTTTCCCATCGCGCGCCGCATCGGCAGCGTCGGGGAGGCGCGCGTGTCAGCACACTGGCGGCGGCGCTGGCCGGCTGCTGGCATGGTCTGGCCATGGCCAGTGGCAATGGGGCACCGGTGGAGCTGGCATTCAATGCCGATTTCCTCATGGACGGCGCCAGCGATGCCGATCTGGAGCGCTTCCGCCACGGTAATCCGGTTGAAGCGGGCGAATACGATCTGGACGTCCACCTCAATGACAGCTTCCTGGGCCGTCACGGCATCACGTTCCATCCCGGCGCCGATGCTCTGCGTGCCGAGGCCTGCCTGCCGCGCACGCTGCTGGAAGACGGCGGCGTCAAAGCCGAGCACCTGCAGGAGGACGTGCGCGGTTGCGTGCCGCTGGTCGGCCGCGTTGAACACGCCCAGGCGCATTTCGATACCCACGCGCTGCGCTTGAACCTGAGCGTACCGCAGCAGGCGTTGGAGACCCAGGCGCGTGGCACGGTCAACCCGGGGCAGTGGGACCCTGGTGTCACCGTCGGCATGCTGGATTACGACTTCAACGCGCAGCGCAATGACAGCGGTGTGGCAGCGTACGCAGGCCTTTCCTTCGGCTTCAACCACGGGCCGTGGCGGCTGCGCCATCGGGGCACATGGCGGCGGCACGAGGGCGACAGCGGCTACCAGGCCGGGCATACGTATCTGCAGCGGGATGTGGTGCGCTGGCGCAGCCAGTTGCTGGTGGGGCAATCCATGACCACCGGCGAACTGTTCGACAGCATTGCCTTTACCGGGGCGCAGCTGTCCAGCGATGAGCAGATGCTGCCCGATGCCCTGCGCGGTTATGCGCCCCTGATCCGCGGCATGGCGCGCTCGGCGGCTACCGTCACCGTGCGCCAGAGTGGTTATGTGATCCATGAGATCCGGGTGGCAGCCGGGCCGTTCCTGATCGATGACCTGTACCCCTCCAATTACGGCGGCGATCTTGACGTGGTGGTCACCGAGGCCGATGGCAGCGAGCAGCGCTTCTCGGTGAACTTCGCCGCGGTGCCGCAGGCACTGCGGCAAGGTGCCTGGCGCTACAGCCTGGCGGGGGGGCGTCGACGCACCTCCGGTGAGCACGATGGGCTGTCCGACCCGGTGTTCTTCCAGGGCACCTGGGGCAGGGGCATGAACAACTGGCTCACCCTGCTCGCCGGTACGCAGGCCACGCAGGGCTACCACGCCGCACTGGCTGGCGCGGCAATCAACACGTCCATTGGCGCGTTCGGCGCAGACCTGACGCACTCGCAGGTAACGCTCAACGGCCATGGCGTGCGCCGGGGCAACAGTGTGCGCGTCAACTACCAGCGACACATGGCCAGTACCGGCACCAACATCGGCTTGGCCACCTATCGCTACAGCAGTGGCGACTTCGTCACCCTGGAAGAGGCGATGCAGTGGCGCGCCAAGCCGGGCGACGCGTCCGGCCAGGCCATCCTGCAGCGCGCCAAGCGCCGCATCCAGCTGGATTTCTCGCAGCAACTGGGCACGCGCTCGTCCGCCTTCGTGCGTGCCAGCCATGTCAGCTACTGGGGCGCAGCCCAGGCACAGACCGACTACCAGATCGGCCTGCAGAGCAGCTGGCGGCGTGTCAGCTGGAGCCTGAGTGCGATGCGCGTGCGCTCGAGCACCGGCCGCCGTGATGACCAGTTCCAGGCACAGTTCGAGGTGCCGCTGGGGGGCGCCGAGCGCCCGGCCTCGGTCAGCCTGTCGCTGGCGCAGCAGCAGGGGGGCACCAGCCAGTATGTCAATGTCAGTGGCCGGGCCCCCGGCTCGCTGCCGGTCGACTACGGCGCGGGTCTGTCGCGCTCGCCCGATGGCAGCAAGAGCGCCAATCTCAGCGCGCAGCTGCAGACACCGCTGGCGCGCGTCAGTGCCGGCTACATGTACAGCGAGCACGATCAGCGGATCACCGCCGGTGCATCCGGTGCGGTGGTATGGCATCCGGGCGGCCTCAATCTGGGGCCATCGCTGGGCAACACGTTCGGCATCGTCCGCGTGGACGGTGGCAAGGGGGCCCGGGTCGGCATCAACGGCGCCAGAGTGGGCCGCAACGGCTATGCCCTGTTGCCCGGCCTGAGCCCGTACCGCTGGAACGAGGTGACCATCGCCGCGGACGGCCTGTCACTGGACCTGACGCTGCTGCAGAACAGCCGCCGGGTGGCCCCCACGGCGGGCGCAGCGGTGGCGCTCTCGTTCGAAACGCAGCAGCGGCACGCCGCGTTCGCCTACGTGACCCACCCCGACGGCAGCGCGCTGACCCACTTCGGCAGCCAGGTGTACGACAGCGAAGGCGCCGTGGTCGGCGTGGTGGGGCAGGGCGGCATTGTCCACCTGCATGCGCCGATCAACGGTTGGCTGACCGTGGGCACCGGCACCACGGTGCACTGTGCGATGCAGTTCAGCCAGGCCGAGGTGCGCAGGGAGCGCGGCCAGCGCTGGGCCGAATCGGTCTGCCAGGACAGCGCGACCACGGCCGGTGATGACCACCAGCCCCCTGCTGCACCAGCACCACCCGTAACACCCCTCATCGAGCAGGCCGCCTCCGCGGCTGATCTCACCGTTCCTCTTATTACTTCGACAGGATATCCATGACCACCACCTTCGCATACGCGGCCCGGGCGGGCACCGCGCTCATCGCCCTGGCGCTCACCGCCTTTCCGGCGGCTGCACAGAGTCGCGCCACCGCCAACTTCGCATTGACTGGCCAGATCGAGGCCGGCACCTGCGCCATTGGCGCAGTCAACCGCACCATGCCCACCGCCTCGGCCAGCGACTTTCCCAATGTCGCGGCCACCGCCGGCGGTGCGACACCCAGCTTTGATACGTTCAATCTTGCGCTGACCGGCTGCAGCGGCGTGACCGGTGCCACGATCACCTTTGGTGCGGCCGCCGATGCAGCTGATGGCCAGGCCGACGCGTTCAAGAACAAGGCAGC
The DNA here is from genome assembly GCF_029959485.1 of Stenotrophomonas sp. PS02301. NCBI lineage: Bacteria > Pseudomonadati > Pseudomonadota > Gammaproteobacteria > Lysobacterales > Lysobacteraceae > Stenotrophomonas > Stenotrophomonas sp. PS02301. Next base: position 7,542 of record NZ_JASCOO010000032.1, on the reverse strand, counting down.
GACCAACCCGGCGCCGTATACCGGCCTGCTGTTGAAGGAGACCAACTGCGCCACCGGCGCAACCGTCACGCCGGGCAAGACCTTGAACCGCACTTTCGCCACCGCCACCCACAACGTGCCGTTGTGCGCGCAGTACTACAAGCTCGCGGGCGGGCTGGTCACCAAGGGCGCGATCAGTACGGCCTTCACTCTCACCGTGACGTTCCTCTGAGCCATGGCAAGTCTGCATCCGTTACTGCTGCTCGGCCTGGTGCTGCCCGGAGCCGCGCTGGCCCAGGCGGGGGGCACCGCCAGCTTCGCCATGGGCGGGCAGATCGAGGCCGGTACGTGCGCGGTGGGCTCTGTGGCCAGGACGTTGCCTGAGGTGACGGCCAACGTCTTTCCGCAGAGCGCAGAGGGAACCGCTGGTGTCCCATCCAGCTACACGGCGTTCGCACTTTCTCTTACCCGCTGTGCGGGTGTGCTGGGCGCGGAATTCGTGATGGGCACCCCTGCCGATGGCGAGCCAACGCATAGCAATCTGTTCCGGAACAAGGCGGCGGATGCAGCGCCGTTTGCCGCCATCTGGCTGAAGGCGGGCACCTGCGCGTCCTCAAGCACGATCACGCCCGGCGCGCCGTTCTCCCGTGATTTCTCCACGCCGGAGTACGAGCTGTTGCTGTGTGCGCAGTATGCCAAGTACCGCGGCGGCCTGGTGACCCAGGGCGGCATCAGCACCGATTTCACCGTGACGATTACCTACCGATGAGGGTCATGATGCGCATAGTGTGCCTCCTGCCGTTGCTGATGCTGGTGAGCGTGCTGCCTGCGCGTGCGCAGAGCACCGGCACATCCAACGTCGCGCTTACGGGCCGGATCCAGCCGGGCACCTGCACGGTGGCGGCGGTCAATGAACGCTTTCCAACCGTCATGGCGAACACGTTCAACAACAATCCCGCAAGCGAGAACAGCAATTCCGCCAGCTGGCTACCGTTCAATCTCACATTGACCGGTTGTGCAGGAGTGACCGGCGCAACGCTGGTGTTCGGGACAGCCGCAGATGCAGAGCCATCGCGCACGTCGATGTTCCGGAACATGGCTACGGCGGATGCCGCACCGTACGCGGCTATCTGGCTGAGGCCCACCGCCGATTGTGCCACTGGCGGAACCATCGCGCCTGCCAGTACGCGCAACGAAACCATCAGTGGGTCGAGCCACGAGGTGCCGCTGTGCGCGCTGTACGTCAAGCTTGCCGGCGGCGTGGTCACGCGGGGTGCGATCAGCACCCGCTTCACCGTCACGATCACCTACCAATGAGGGCGCGCATGACCCTCGCCAAGGCGCTGGTCACCGTGCTGCTCGCGGCGCCGCTGCCGGCGGCGGCACAGGAGATTTCGAGGGCGCGCATCGATCTCAACGGCACGCTCCTGGCCGGTACGTGCACCGCGACGGCCGTGTCGAAGAACATGCCCGCCGTGGGCGTGAATGCTTTCCCGCAGACCGCCGCCGGCAAGGGGGGGGCAGCGGCCAGCTATACCGATTTCACGATCAATCTGACGGCCTGCTCGTCCGTCACCGGCGCGACGTTCGTCTTCGGCACCGATGCGGACCGTCACGCCACCGAACGCGACAGCTTCCGCAACAAAGGCGCTGGTGGATCGCCCTACATCGCCATCTGGTTGCGCGGCAGCTGCAGCGCGGGGCCGACCTATCAGCCTGCGCAAGCCGTCACGAAGACTTTCACCACAGCGACCTATTCGTTTCCGCTGTGCGCTCAGTACTACAAGTCCGCTGGCGGCCTGGTCACGCAGGGCCCGGCCAGCACCAGCTTCATCGTCACGATCACCTATCAATGAGACCGGGATGAACCTTCTCAACTGCCTTCCGCTACTGGCCCTGTGCGCCTGCCCGTTGGCTGCGGCGCAGAGCGCCGTGCGCGTTGATCTCAATGGAAGCATCCAGGCGGGTACCTGCACGGCGGCTGCGGTGAGCAAGACAATGCCCGCCGTCAAGGCCAGTGCGTTCCCGCAGACCGCTGCCGGCAAAGCGGGGGTGGCGGCCAGCTACACCCCATTCGACGTCGCATTGACCGGGTGTTCCGGCGTGACCGGCGCGAACTTCGTGTTCGGCGCGGCTGCCGATGCCGAGCCCCAGCAGACCGACAGCTTCCGCAACAAGGCCACCAATGGTGCGCCCTTCACCGCCATCTGGGTGCGGGAGACGGCGGCGTGCAGCACCGGCGCCACCGTGCGCCCGGGAGCGACCCTGAGCAAGACCTTTGCCACGGCAACGTACACGCTTCCGATGTGCGCCCAGTACTACAAATTCGCCGGCGGCCTGGTCTCGATGGGGCCGCTGACCACCACCTTCACCGTCACGGTGACGTACCGATGAGCACGCATCTGCTTTCCTTGCTGGCGCTGGTTGGGATGCTCGCCTGCGGCGCCGATGCAGCGGCCCAGAACAGTGCCCGCGTCGATCTCAACGGCAGCATCGATGCCGGCACCTGCTCGGTGGCTGCCGTGAGCAAGTCCATCCCCGCGGTGGGTGCCAATGTCTTCCCCCAGGTGGCAGGCAACACCGGCTCGGCCCCGGCCAGCTACACGGATTTCGAGATCGCCTTGACCGGTTGCTCCGGCGTTACCGGAGCCACGTTCCAGATGGGGGCGGTGGCCGATGCCAGCACCCAGGCCAATGTGTTCCGGAACAAGGCCACCAATGGCGCGCCGTTCACCGGCTACTGGATCAAGGAGGGCACCGGCCGTTGTACGGCGGGCGCCACCGTCGCCCCGGGCGCATCCATCACCAAGAACTTCACGACTGCCACGTACCAGCTCTATCTGTGCGCCCAGTACGTGAAGATCGCCGGCGGCCTGGTGACGATGGGCCCGCTGTCCACCAATTTCACCGTCACCATCACTTACCGCTGAGGCCTTCCATCATGCGATTTCCTGCCTGCATTGCGATCATGGCGTCCGGGCTCCTGCTGGCTCCCGTGCACGCACAGAACGTCAGCCTGACCGGGACCGTTCGCCCGGGTACCTGCACCCTCAACAATCCCACCCACACCATGCCCGCGGTCAGTGCCGACAAGTTTCCGGCCACGGCCGGCGGTGGGGTGGCGGACAGCTACACGCCGTTCTCGCTGGCGCTGACGGCCTGCAGCGGCGTCAAAGGTGCGCGCCTCACCTTCGGCGCCGCCGCCGATGCAGCACCTGCACCGAGTGCCACGATCTTCCGCAACAAACTGACCACCGGCGCTGCCCCCAATACCGGCATCTGGCTGCAGCAGGGCGCGTGCTCGGCCACCGGTACCACCGTGGCGCCGGGCAGCACGCTCACCCGCACCTTCACCGGTACCCATACCGAAGCGTTGTGCGCGCAGTACACCAAGGTCGGCACGGGTGAGGTCACTGCGGGTGACATCAGCAGTACCTTCACCGTGACTGTCGATTACCAATGAGTCGCACGCGCGCCAGTGCAGCACCGCAGCGCGGCAGGGCGATCGCGCTGTGCATGATCCTCCTGCCGTGGCCGCGGCCTGCGTTGGCCGATGGGGTGGTCGATCTGGCCGGCAGCGTGCGTCCCGGCACGTGTGAGGTACACACCGAGGACCAGGCCAAACGGGTGGACCTGCCCAGGGTGCAGTTGCACGTGATCGGGGCGGCTACCGGGGTGGTGGCCGCCACGGCACTGGACTGGGAGTTTCGCCTGGTCAATTGCCGCGGCGTGCGCCGGGTCGCGCTGGTGTTTGCCGGCCCCCCGCATGCCGCCGGTCAGCCGCAATACGCCAACCACGGCACTGCCACCGGCGTGAGTCTGCACCTGGTGGAGCAGGGCTCGGAGGCTGTGATGCCGGCCGCCGGTCACCACGCCAGCCTGGCGGTGGCCAGCGGCGCGGCGACATATCAGGGCCGCAGCTACTTCTATCGGCACAACGGCAGCCCCCTCCAGCACGGCAGCTTCAAAAGCGCCGCCACGGTCGTGGTGACCTACGACTGAAACCTACGCGCCGATCTGTCGCTTGAGCAGGCCGGACCACTGCATATCCCTCAAGCCCACTTCAAAGGAATTTCCCATGAAACGACCCATGACCGCCCTGCTGTTCGCCGCCCTGCTGCTGCCCGCGCTGGCCTCGGCCAACACCATCGATTTCGACGGCGAGCTGGTGGCCAGTACCTGCACCGTCACGGCGGCGGCGAAGGTTGACGTCAAGTTCGGCAAGCTGGATGTATCGGCACTGTCGGCCGCCGGCAATGAGACCGGCCGCGCCTCGATGCCGATCACGCTCACCTGCCCGGGCGCAGCGCCCACCGGCACGGTGGCGGTGCGCTTTGAGAGCCCCACGCTTGGGGACAACGCCACCGGCAACCTGCGCCTGACTGCCGCCAGCACCGCCAAGAATGTGCAGATCGGTATCGACAACGCCGCCGGCACCCGCCAGATCATCAATGGCCTGCCGACCGCCGATTCGTTCGTGCCGATCACCACCGGTGCGGTGAAGCTGGACTACACCGCGGTCTACGTTGCCGTTGGCGGCGCGGCCGGTGCGGGCACCGCCAAATCCAATGCCACCTTCACGGTTGCCTATCCCTGATCCCACGCAGCCCGGGGCCGCAGCTGCGGCTCCGGCGAGGCGGGCGCCCGGCCAGGCCGGGCCTGACTGGAGTTTCCTCATGCATCGCTTTTCTTTCCGCCCGCTGTTGGCCGCTGCCTTGATGGCCGGCGCATCCATGGCCATCGTTCCCCACGCCCATGCCGGCGTGGTGATTGTCGGCACCCGCATCATCTTTGATGCCAACGATAAGGACCGCACCATCCAGCTCAACAACCAGGACGATGCGCCCGCCATGGTGCAGGCCTGGATCGATGCGGGTGACGCCGACGCCAAGGCCAGCGAGATCCGGGTGCCGTTCGTGCTGACCCCGCCGCTGGCGCGCATAGAGCCGCGGCAGGGCCAGTCGCTGCGGCTGCTGCATACGCCGCAGGCGATGCCGGAGCTGCCGACGGACCGTGAGTCGGTGTTCTATTTCAACGTGCTGGAGATTCCCCCGCGCCGCGAGGCTGCGCCGGATGAGAATCTGCTGCAGCTGGCCGTGCGCAGCCGCATCAAACTGTTCTATCGCCCCGTGGGCCTGGAGGGCAAGCCGCGCGAGGCGGCCGCCAACCTGCGGTGGAGCAGAGGGCGCGATGCCGATGGGGAGTACCTTGAGGTGCACAACCCCAGCCGCTATCACGTCTCGCTTGCGACGGCCTCGGTGGGCGGTGCCAGCGTGACCGAGCCGGGCATGATTGCGCCGGGCAGTTCGCTGCGGATGGCGCTGGACAAGGCGCCGGGTGCAGGGCAGGCCGTGCAGTTCGACTGGATCGACGATTTTGGTGGGCACCTGAGCGCGTCGGCGGCGCTGGCGCAGTGAGCAGGTGGGCCGCGGCAGGCCTGCGATGGCGCAGCTGGCTGGCCGCCAGTGTGCTGCTGGTGCTGAGCGCGCCAGCGTGGGCGGATTGCAATGCGAGCAACCCCGGGGTAAGAGCGCTCGCCGCGCCCACCAACGTGCCTTTACCGGCGATTGGCCAGACGGTATCGACCAGCAACGGCACCAGTTTTACGTTCTCAGGGTGCTCCAAGGGGATCCGTATTCACCTCACGATGTCGGCCGGGTCCACGGATGCGGCCACCCTGGCCCATTACGATACATACAGTGCCGATGTGTTCGGCGTGCGGGTTCGGGTGAACGGCGTCCTCAGGCCTCTGGGCACCACAGACATCATGAGCGCACCCTCGTCAGGGACCTATTCGGTGGCATTCGAGGTCATCCGGCGTAATGGCACCAGGGTTACTCACGACAATCGAGCGCCCAACATCTGGGTGTGGATCTGCGAGGTCAATGCGTATTCGGGCTGCCCCAGCGTAGACAGCAGGACGTTCCGGACCGACTTTACCTTCGGCATGCTGCCGGGGTTCTGCCGCCTGGCCAATCATGCTCCGCCTTTGGCGGACGTGCGCGCGACGGACCTGGGGGCAGTGAACAGTACGGTCACTGCCAATGCGGGGTTCATCATGCCGCTGACCTGCACGGGGGCGGTCACCATGACCACCAATGTGCGCTTTACCCTGCGTGATGCCCACACCACGGGAAGCACGAGCAACCTTCTGGCGGCGATCCCGGGCAGCACCACCAGCAAAGGGCTGCAGCTTCAGCTGTTGCGCAAGAATGCCTCGGGCACTTACGTGGTGCAGAACATGGGATCGAGCTGGACGCAGGCCAAGACGGCCGCCAACGTAACTGCGCCGTTGGATTTTGCCGTGCGCTACATCCGCACGGGCGCATTGACCCCGGGCACGATCGGCAGCGCGGTGACGTTGACGATGGACTATCCGTAGTGGGGGCGTGATGTGACCTGACAGCGAGTGGACCTATCCGAGCTATGACGCCGCCGCAACGCACTCGCATCATCCTCACGATGATTCCACGCGCTGCTGCTTACCCGCCTCCTAAGCTGGAGCTCCCATCAAGACGCTTCCCCCACCCATGACCACAGCACTGCAGGATCTCGACGCACTTGAACCCATCGATATCGATGGACTCAAGGCACAGGGCGTGCCGCCGGTCGCCCAGTACCTGGTGGACCAGGAAAAGTTCGTGTTGCTCGGCGGCAAGCGCGGCATCTATCGCCTGGCCGGGACGGAGACCGTCTGCTACTTCACCAGCCTGGATCAGATCCGGCTGCATCTGCTGGGGCAATCCTTGACCCGATTGACCGTGGAGCTCGCCTAGGCGGCGCCTCAGATTCCGCCGTGGCGCGGCAACGGCGCAGGCACGTTCAACTGGCCGCCTGCGGCGACATAGGCCGCCAGCGCTTCGCCCTGGCTGAGCAGATGCCGGTTCATCCTCTGCTCGGCGGCTTCGGCATCGCGGTTGCGGATGCATTCCATCAGTGCGCGATGCTCGGCCAGTGACTGGGCCATGCGGCCCGGGGTCAGCAGTTGCCGGCCGCGGTGCATCTTGAGGATGCGATGCAGATCGTGCGTCACCCGGATCAACCACGGGTTGCCCGCGTGGTTCTGCAGGCTTTCATGGATCAGGTAATTGTTGCGGTAGTACTCGGCAAGATCGCCCGCGGCGGCGGCGACCTCCATCGCGTCATGCAGGGCCTGCAGCTGCGCCACGCCGTCCGCATCGATACGCTTGACCGCTTCATGCACGCAACGGCCTTCCAGCATCGCCATCACCGGAAACAGCTGGTTGAGGTCTTCCAGGGTGAGCCGGGTGACGCGGCTGCCGCGGCCGGCATCGAGCTGGACCAGCCCTTCGGCGGCCAGCAGTTTCAGGCTCTCGCGCAGTGGGGTACGGCTGATGCCCAGTTCCTCGGCGAGCATCGGCTCATCGATCCATTCACCCGGCGGCAGTTCGTAGTCGTAGATCTTCTGGCGCAGCTGCTCGGCCACCTCTTCATAGAGCGGCACGCGTTTCTTCGACAGGCGGGGACCAGGGGCCAGGGGCATGGCAGGGCTTCATGGGCAGGTGTGCAGCATTCTACCGGGTCATGGCGGGGCCCCCGGTG